>JAYTLG010000292.1:0-7534 GCA_043729555.1 Cytophaga sp. | reverse complement strand
AATTAATATAGCCGCCAATAGTTCATACTCCTTAAATCTTACCACTTGGTTAAACCAACTTGAATGTACGCCAGCTAACACCATTTTAAATAGAGGCTTACATATTGTTTCCAACAATGAAATCAGTGTCTATTACGAAATATATGGAACCAGCAGCTTCGCACCAGGTACCAATAGCGACCTCTTTACATTAAAAGGTAGAAATGCTTTAGGGACTGAATTTTTCACACCTTTTCAAACTCGATGGGATAATTACACTAACATAAACGCATGGGCAACATTTGATATTATAGCTACAGAAAACAATACAGAAATAACCATCACTCCTACCAAGCCTATTGTTGGCCATGCAGCAACAATTCCGTTTACAATTATTTTAAATAAAGGAGAAACATGGAGTGGCCAATCTTTTTTTATAGAAGCAGGTAATCGACCAACAGGCAGCTATATAAAATCAAACAAACCAATTGCTGTTACAATTAAAGACGACTCGATGTTTAACATTGGTAATTGGGATATTGGAGGTGACCAGCTCATACCCATTACACAATTAGGTCTTGAATACATCGTAATTAATCATACGTTAAATGTAAGTACGCAAAATAATTTTGCGTACGTATTGGCAACCGAAAACAATACCAACATTTATTTGAATAGCGGCACCACACCTACAAGTACGATAAACAAAGGAGAACAAATAGAAGTAGAAATTATACAAACTACCTACATCCAATCGGATAAGCCGGTGTATGTATTACATGTTACCGGTTTTGGAAATGAATTGGCAGCAGCGATTTTACCTCAAATAAATTGTACCGGTTCTAAAAGTGTTGGCTTTATTCGATCGAATTCCGAAGATTTGGTTTTAAATATTTTAACCAAGCAAGGCCATGAAGGGAGCTTTCAACTAAACGGAAATAATACATTGGTAAAATCTTCAGACTTTAGTGCCGTCCCTGGAACGACTAATTGGATGTTTGCAAGTATATCTTATACGATTGCTCAAATTCCTGCACTGCGTGCAAACCTGCTAACGAATACAACTGGCTATTTCCACTTAGGCGTAATGAATGGATTGCCCGACAATACAGGTTTTAGATATGGATATTTTTCAGATTTTGGTTTTACTGACCTAGGAAAAGACACCATCATTTGCTCGAATACGACAATTGAATTATCAGCGGGAATACAAAAAGATAGTTATTTATGGTCTCCTACGGGCGAAACAACTTCTAAAATAATTGCAAGAGATTCAGGTAACTACTCCGTAATTATCACCAAAGAAACATGTGAATTTAAAGACACCATACACATTGCTTATTATCCAGAAACGACTGATATCATTACAAACAAAGCAAAAGACAGTACCTGCGCCAATGTTTCTCTTACCATCAATAGCAACAGTGGTTTTACAAATTATTTATGGTCAACTGGTGCTACTAGTGACAGCATTCAAGTATCCACAAGTAATCAATATACCGTTAGCGCTAGAGATATTTACGGTTGTATCAATTACGACACAATACCTATAACAGCGCACCCCATCCCATCCGGAACCATAACCTATTCCCCTACAAACAATCAAACCTTCTGTGCTACCAATACCATAGGGTTAACAGCACCACCTAATTATACGAGCTATTTATGGCAAAATGGAAATACAAACCAAAGTCAACAAACCACTAAAAGTGGTGATGGCACGTATTGGGTAACACTTACAGATAGTTTAACATGTAGCAATACACTCTATCAGGAAGTAGATTGCTCGATTTATATCACAATATATAATTTAATAACCCCTAATGGAGATGGTAAAAATGATTACTTTTACGTCGAAAATTTACAAGTAAATACCTACGCATTAAAAATTTATAATCGTTGGGGATCCCTTGTCTATTCAAATGATAATTATAATAATGTATGGGATGCAGCACCATTGGATGATGGTATTTATTATTACAGCCTAACACATTATAAGAATACTAAAAACTTTAAAAGTTGGTTACATGTACTTCGTTAAGAAAAATATAACAGCATTCCTGTTGTTGTTAATTACAACAATACAACTACATGCGAAACCTGTAGCGCCTGATACTGTTAAGGTAGGTAGTTATATTTTAAGTTTGCATGATATCAACTTTCACGATAAAGAGTATACCATGCGTTTTTGGCTATGGTTTTTATACAATAACGAAAATTTTGATTTTACAACTCAAGTAGAAGTACCTAATGCAAAAAGTATTGAAAAGCCGGATGTTTTAATTGACACGATAAATGGCAAAACATGGGTATTGATGAAAATGAAATCCGTGATGAAACAATCATGGAATGTAAACGATTATCCATTTGATGAACAAAACATAACCGTATCCATCGAAAATACAATGTATGATAAGGATTGGTTGGTTTACGAAATAGACTCAATTGGAAGTAGCTTTGCCCCTACCATGAATGTTGATGGTTGGAGAATTAAGAACTTTAACGTAATGAGAGGAACCAATGAATACAAAACAGCCTTTGGTGACCCAAGAGCCCTCAATGGAAAATCTGAATACGATTCATTCAACATTAAAATGACCCTTGAACGTAATGCAATGGGCTTGTTTATGAAAATTTTCTTGGGGATGTATATTGCCTTCTTTATTGGCAGTATTAGTTTTTTTATCGATGTTAAAGAAACAGAATCAAGATTTGCATTGCCTGTCGGTGGTTTGTTTGCAGCTGTCGGTAATAAATACATCATTGACTCCTTATTACCTGAAACATCCGACTATACGCTCGTTGACACACTACACTCCATCACATTCTTGTTTATTTTCTTTACCATATTTTTAAATGCATATTGTGTAAAGTTGTTCAAAAATAATAATAATGTTGAGTCACACCGCATGAACTATATTGGATCACGTGTTATGATTGGAAGTTATGTATTGTTGAACATTTTCTTCGTATCCATTGCAATCTTCTTTTAAAATCAAATGTCCATTTCTATAGATACCATACGCATCGGTAAAAAATACTACATCATAAATTACGGTGAAAGACATGACTTTATTGTACTCGACCGCATCAGCGAATCAAACTTTCTATTAAAAGACTTGGCAACCTTGGAGCATTACGAACTCCAAGAGTTTATTCAATTTGGAAAAGGAAAAGATTACGAATTGTTTGAATTGTAAAAATAGAAACTTAAAAAAATTATAAGACCAAGCGCTCTATATCTTGGGCATAATCAAATTGCAAATCTTCGTGCAAGCCAGCTAAAGCTTTCTCAATTTTATTCACTTGACGGTAATACAAGTTTTCAATAATGGTATTATCTGAAATGGGAAAGCCCGACTCTTTCAAGGTGCTGCAAAAGTAAATCAACACCTCTATCTCCGTTTGTTTAATGCCCGAATATTTGATGTATTTACTGATAATACGAACATTTTTCTGTAGTCCTTTTTTAGCCAGATAAAGATTGCTTGTATTTAATTGTTGCAACTGTTCATCGATTTCAACTTTAATTGCAGCAATATAAGCTGCTTCATTTCCTGCTTCAAAAATCAGATATGTTAGCAGCTCTTTGCTTTCTTTTTTATATTTCGCCAATCGCAAACAGATCTCCAGCATCTCTTTGGGAGATAATGTTTGAAGTTCTTTTTTAAGTTCGCTTAGACTGGCCGCCTTCATGATGCTTCGTTTAAATTAATCAAAGAACCTCCAGCTAATACCGAAATCAAAGGTACGCGGCAATGCACTATAATACGGGGTGGCATAATACCCATGGTCTTTTCCAGTAGTAAGATTCGACATTTTAATAAACAAACGTGCCGTTTTAATTTGCATATTTACAAAAAAATCAACGACTACATAATCATTGATGTAATTAAAACTTTTATCACCTGTACCTGTGTAATTTGTAACATAATACTGTTGTATCAAGGGGTTATAACCATTCGCTTGGTAGCCACTTCTATACGAAATATCAAACCCTGTTTGCAATAAGGTTGCTTTATTAAACAACCACGACTCGACAAACAATTGTGTTATGTTAACCACCTTCGGTATTTGCATGATTTGCGCCCCATTGGAAAGGTCGTTGTATTGAAATTCATTATATACATGTATCTTCCACATATTAAAGCGTAAGCCTAATTTAGCTTGAATATGCTGAATGCTGCTTGAAAATTGTTTGGGTGCGTTTGTCGTATCAAAATAAATGAAATTATTATACGCGGAATAAGCCAATCCAGGAATGACATCAATTTTCTTTTTTGTGAATTTGTATTCAGCTGCTAATCGTTTTGTTTTCTGAAGTGCGAAGCTTGTGTCCCATTGAACTAAATCACTGCGATAATTGCTTTGCAACAGTGTAGGTGACACCTCCCAAGTAGAAGCCTCTAGTTTCAAGCCTTTCCGATAAAAACGAAACGCTCCCATTTTATTCGGTTCAACTTTCTGAGCTGTTTGGAGATTATTTGTATTCGATGCAATACCCCACTCTGCATCAACCTCCACAAAAGCCTTTTGTTCTTTATCAAAATAACGTCTCAACTGACCCGCTACATACCATTCTGTTGTATACCTGTTGAATGCGCTTACAGAGTCACTATACGAAGACTGATTCATGGTAACATACCTATTCTTAAGATATACTGCATAAAAAAAGTTATTGCTCGAACCTTTTAAGCCCACACGATTATCAAATAAATTAAAATCGGTACGGTCAGAAATAGTTTTGGTATTGTATTGGCCAGCCGTATTGTAACCACTAAATTTTGTCGCATAAAACGGCCGATTAGTTGTTAACGAAGTATCGTCGTAACGATTTGTTCTACGCGAATAATCAAATCGATAAAAGACTTGCAACTTTTCATCTTTCAAAATACCATAATGTTGATATACTCTGTAATTGTATCGTTTATCAAGTGAGCGTACATTGGTTAACCACACCTGCTCTAACTGATTTTGGAATAAATCTTCTTTGGTATCCAAACTATCAGGCTCTATACCACCTGTATCAAAGTTGTGTGCTTCTAAATAGGTAAAGTTCGCTAATAAAAAATAGCGTTTATTTTTTGAATGATGTGACACATAAAAATCAAATGCGTAATGCTCAGCTTGTTTTTGATTGCGTTGGGTATAGCCAATAACCATTTTAGATACTATACGTCTTAAATCAATCCCAACATTCCACTGTGAGTTAATATTACGGGTAAATGCAAGGTCGATGCTTTGTTGACCTCTACTACCTTGATAATATTTAATCTCCGCGTAAGGCGAACGGGTGTCAAAATATTTCACGTCGTCGGCATGATATTCGTACGGACTAAAAACTCCGAAGCCCGTTTGTAGGCCAAGCTGTGCAGGTTGATAATACGTTGCACATTTTAAAGGTGTAGACCAGTTCCCTAAATCCTGGCTATACTGTCCATTTTTATAGATGTATCCATAACGTTGTATACTGGCAAGACTGCTATCCACTTCGTGATTCAAACCTTTGTTTAAAAACACTTCATCTTCGGTGCCATAACGTAAACTATGGTACCCATAAAGTTGTTTGGAAGTATCATCTAATATTTGAGCATGCGTTGAAAGTTGCATGCCAAATAAAAGTAGCGTTCCTAAAAGACAGATGTACATGCGAAAACGAGTATGCATTAGTTATTTTACGAAAGACGCTTAAGTCTTTGGATAATGTTAGATTCTATTGTTTGCAACAAACTAGATTCGTCTGAATAAACAGTCAGCTCAATGGGTAAATAATACCAAGAGGCAACAATATTTAATTGCTGCAACAAAGGTACAATTTTCACCCAATCTTTTTCGGTTGTTATAACGCGAATATCTGCATTATTATTTCTAAACTGTTCAACAGCACGAATATCTTCGAGTGTGAAGGTGTAATGATCGCTAAACGAGAAATGTTTTACAAGTTCAACCTCTTGGTTTGCTAAATACTCCTGCAACGGTTTTGTATTCGCAATTCCTGTAAGTAAGGCCACTCTGGCTTGCTGTAGATTAAACGATTGTTTGCCATTAGAACAGACACCATAGACAATACCTGTATAGTGAGGCATAATCGTATGCTTCGTGTATCCATTAAATTGTTTAGCAAAGATTGGCTTATACGAAATAGGTGTCTTTGTAAACACCAATACATCGGCACGCTTGGCTCCACATCTAAATTCGCGCAAGCGACCAGCTGGCAAAACGGTGTCGGTATAAAAAGGATCGGCATACTCCGATAACAACACATCCACATCTCTGCGAATACGTCTATGCTGAAAACCATCGTCCAAGAAAACCAATTGAAGATCTGGAAATTGTTTCAATAATTGTGTTACACCTGCTACTCGATCTTCGCATACAGCAACTTGATAAGCGCCGTTTGAATGCGTATAGAGCTGTAGAGGTTCGTCGCCAATGTCCGATGCACTTGACCAAGCAGTAGCCAATAGATAGCCCTTGGTAGTTCTTCCATAGCCCCGACTCAATACTGCCGTTTTGTATTTTTCTGAAAATTTTGTTAATAAATACTGCGTAAAAGGAGTTTTACCTGTACCACCTACTTTTATGTTGCCAATACTCACCACCGCTACAGGTACTTCAATGCTGGTAAACCAAGCATAATTATAACACATATTTCGGCATGCTGTAATGATACCAAACAACATTGAAAATGGCCACAATAAAATCTTTAGAAAAATCACGTTATATTTATGCTGCTGATTAATTTTAAGCAAATTGCAAAGTCAGGTCCATTTTCACAAATCTTATGCAACGTATCGTCGATCTTATTTCTTATTTAGAACAAATTGCTCCGCTTGCTTATCAAGAAAGTTACGACAACTGCGGTCTATTAGTAGGCGATAAACAAGCTGCTTGTACGGGTGTTGTGGTTTGCTTGGACGTGGTTGAAGACATTGTAGATGAAGCCATTGCTAATGGATATAATTTAATTGTTGCCCACCATCCAGTTATTTTTAGTGGTTTGAAAAAAATTACGGGAGCTAATTATGTCGAACGTATTATCATCAAAGCTATTCAAAATAATATTGCCATCTATGCCATACATACCAATTTGGACAATTTGGAAGATGGTGTGAGTGGCATGTTGGCAAAAAAACTAAACCTTATTAACACACAGATACTTGCACCTAAAAAAGGCCTGTATTCAAAACTCATTAGTTACATACCAGTTAAAGACACCGACAAGGTATTACAAGGCATTTTTGCTACAGGTGCGGGCAGCATAGGCAATTACAGCGAATGTTCGTTTAGCATCGCTGGTAAGGGTTCTTTTAAACCCAACAAAAACGCGCAGCCCACTATCGGATCAGCTGATGCCTTGGAAGTAGTGGATGAAAACAGAATTGAAATCTTATATCCAAATTATTTGGAGACCCAAGTTGTGTCTGCTTTGCACAAACACCATCCCTATGAAGTGCCTGCCTATGATTTAATTCCCTTAAACAACAAACAATCGCATGTTGGAAGCGGATGCATTGGTGAATTGGAGCATTCAATGTCTAAAGATGAATTTTTA
>JAYTLG010000291.1:0-3985 GCA_043729555.1 Cytophaga sp. | reverse complement strand
CAACATTCGAACAACAACTCAATCGCATGCAACAAGGCAAGGGCTTTATTGCAGCACTAGATCAAAGCGGCGGAAGCACACCCAAAGCATTGTTAGGTTATGGCATTCAAGAAAGTGCTTATTCGAGTGAAGATGAAATGCATGAGTTGATACATGCTATGCGTTCACGCGTAATGACAGACATCTCCTTTACGGGTGATAAAATTCTTGGTGTTATTTTATTTGAAAAAACTTTAAATTCAAAAGTAGGAGGTATTCCCACAACCGAATATTTATGGAATAAAAACATTGTTTCGTTTTTAAAAATTGACAAAGGTTTAGAAGAAAAAGCATTTGAAGTACAATTGATGAAAACCATTCCGCATTTGGACGAAGTCATACAAGATGCTAAAAAGAAGGGTGTGTTCGGAACAAAAATGCGTTCGGTTATATATGGTTACAACAGAGACAGCATTACAAAAATCGTTCAACAACAATTTAATTTTGCACGTGTTATTATAGAAAATGGTTTAATCCCAATCATTGAACCCGAAGTAGATATTCATGCGCACAATAAAAAAGAAATTGAAATAATCTTGAAAGAGCAAATTCAACATCAATTAAATTCATTAAACTCTGAGCAACGTGTAATGCTTAAACTGACATTACCGACTGAAGATAATTTTTACGAGGAGTTCACAAAACAACCACAAGTGTTGCGTGTAGTAGCATTGTCGGGTGGTTATGAGATTGAAAAAGCTGCAACTTTACTTACAAACAACAAGGGAGTTATTGCAAGTTTTTCAAGGGCATTACTTTATGATCTTAGAGTAACACAATCAACCGAAGAGTTTTCAGCCGTACTTTCAAAAGCCATCAATGAAATATACCGTGCATCCATCACATAAAAAAAACACATCACAGCTGGCGCTAACATTCGCTGGCATCGCAGTAAAAAGAAGAAATATCACTTACACCGAATGTTAATCCAGCAGTATCGATGAAGGCTCGTACCCACCAAACAGCTCTTCAAGTTTTATCATTCTGTATGCAAATATCTTTTCAATTCCCCCTTTAACTATAAAGAGATGCACAAGACTTGCCTTTATACCTAAGGGCATTTAATATTCTAATATATCCATAATCTCAACCCCACCAGGGATTGCTTTAAAATGATGTTCGTGATTCCAGTATGCATAGGATTCTGAACGCTGATGATCTACAAAAAGCTTTTTTCTTCCAACTCAGTAATTTCAGATACTCAGGTAAAAGGCATTTTGAATACAGAATTAATATCGTACGTAACAATCATTCCTTTATACATGGGACCGCCGCCGCGTAATACAACATTAAAACCTAGGTCAGGCGGCGTGATTTTTTTAAGTTGCAGGGAAAAGTAAAAATTCCATATCTCATGCAGATTTACAGACAATTGTTGCTTACGTTCGACGCTATAGATATTTTCTGCAATATAGGTTGCTAGATACAGTTTTATCAGAAAACAGACTACCAACCTAAGCAGGATGGCTGGCGCAAGCACTTGCCAGCCATTCTGCAAACCCACCACATGACAACAATCACTCAATAAACACCTATAATTTCCGTATATTGATTGCCCATAATAAAACAATACAATTATGTCTGAAGAAGGAACACCTTGTCCAAAATGTAAATCCCCATACGCTTACAAAGCGGATAATTTAATGGTTTGTCCGGAGTGTAATTACGAATGGAATCCAGCAGACATTGAAGAAGCATTAAGTATTGAAACGGTTATTAAAGATTCGAATGGTGCAGTATTACAAGATGGGGACACGGTTATTATTATAAAAGATTTACCTGTTAAAGGCGCACCTAAAGCAATTAAAGCAGGTACTAAAGTAAAGAATATCCGTTTAACAGACGGCGATCACAACATCGATTGCAAAGTAGATGGTTTTGGTGCCATGGCATTAAAGTCGGAGTTTGTACGAAAAGCTTGATTTGGATTCGTTGGATTAATTGGGATTTAGGTACTTTAACGATGTAAATCCTTAACTCAATCTATTTCTAATGGACATATTAAAAGAACATGCAGAAAGCACCTATGTTAGGTGCTTCCTTTTTTTTGTGTAAAAACTGTTTAAATCCTACTTTTCCAATTAATCCAACGAATCCAAAGTAGCCTTCCCTTGTATACCCGTAAATAATTGTGGAACTTTACAATATCTATGAAAAAGAAAGTTGAAATACTAGCTCCAGCCAAAAACCTATTCCAAGGAATGGCTGCCATTAATGCCGGAGCGGATGCTGTTTATGTTGGTGCTCCCTTATTTGGCGCTCGCACCAATGCAACCAACTCTGTTGAAGACATTGCAGAACTAGTACGCTATGCACACTTATTCAAAGCGCAAGTATTTGTTGTTTTAAATACCATTTTATACGACAACGAATTAGAAGCGTGTCAGAAACTCATTCACGAATTATACGCAATCAACGTAGATGCATTGATAGTACAAGATATGGCCATTATGGAAATGGACATACCTCCTATTGTGATTCATGCAAGTACACAAGCGAACAATAGGGATCCAAAACATGTGAAGTTCCTTGCTGATGCAGGTATGAAACGTGTTGTATTGGCGCGCGAACTAAACTTAGATCAAATAAAAGATATTGCAAACGAAACAGATGTTGAATTAGAATTTTTTGTTTCGGGCGCCTTGTGCGTTGCCTTTAGTGGTAATTGCTATATGAGTATCGCTGGTGGCGAACGTAGTGCCAACCGTGGTTCTTGCGCACAAAACTGCAGACTTCCATACAACTTAATTGACGGTACGGGCAAAACATTGATTGCAAACAGTCACTTACTTTCTATTAAAGATCTTGACTTGAGCGACCAATTACCCAACTTAATTGAAGCAGGTATTTGTTCGTTCAAAATTGAAGGTCGTTTAAAGGATTTGGTGTATGTTAAAAACAACGTATCCTATCTAAGAAACAAATTAGATTCATTTTTAGAAAACAACGATAAATTCCAAAAAGCTTCTTCGGGCAGAACGTTTTATAATTTCGAAGCTGAAATGGATCGCAGCTTCAACCGTGGATATACAGATTATTTTGTAAACAAACGCACAGAAAGAATCGGTTCGTGGGACACGCCAAAATCACAAGGACAAGTAATCGGAAAATTACTTGAAGTGAAAAAAAATAGTTATATAATTGAAAATGCATACAAGCTTAATAATGGTGATGGTTTGTATTTCATCAACGAAGCCGGCGAAGCAGATGGCTTACAAATCAATACTGTTGAAAATAATATTGTAACGCCAAATACATTCAAACCAATTGCAGTAGGCACCATGATTTATCGTAATGCCGATGCGGAGTTTATTAAATTGGTAGAACGTGAGGACAGTGCTATTCGTAAAATTGGCATACACATAACATTTAGCGAAACACCTGCAGGATTTAATTTAACAGTAGTTGACGAAGATGGCCATACCAATTCGGTAAGCATGGAAGCAACAAAAGAAGTTAGCAAAAATGGTGATGGTGTCATCGACAACATTAAGAAAAATCTTTCAAAAACAGGAAATACCCCATTCATTGTAGATGGCATTGACGTTCTGTTTTCAGAAAACTGGTTTTTACCTATCTCTAAAATCAACGAACTAAGACGCGAAGCTTTGGAACAATTAGTAGACATACGTGTCAACGAATACCACAAAGAAGAATTTCAAATTCAAAAAACAGAACACCCATATCCAGTAAAACAATTGGATTTCATGTACAACGTGTCGAACAAAATGGCGAGAGCATTTTACCACAGACATGGTGTAACAGAAATTGAAAAAGCATTTGAATTGCAATGGGATCCAGGCAAGGCGCGTGTAATGACAACCAAGTATTGCGTGAAATATGAACTGGGAAAATGTCCAAGGTATCAGCGCGACACCATGGGTGAAAAAGTTATTGAGCCACTTGTGTTAAAGCATGGCGAAAACGAATACCAATTAAAATTCAA
>JAYTLG010000290.1:0-4565 GCA_043729555.1 Cytophaga sp. | reverse complement strand
GTAACAATCATATCAATATGACATTCTGCTACTACTTTTTTAATATCATCGGCCAAAAAACCAGTCACTATTTTTTTTTCGCAATCAATACCATCCTTTCGAATTTTAATTAATAATTCTTCCATCTTATCGCCCACCACAAGCCCATCCTCAATTATTTCAGAATAACCAATATCGACCATTTCATGCACGATCAGCTGCAAATGACTGCTATGAAACAAAACAATTCTAGCATTCAATATTCTTGAAATACCTTTGGCGTAATCCAGTGCATTTAATGAAACTGAAGAGAAGTCGATTGGAACTAAAATAGTAGTATTCATGGCTATCCGATTTAAAAGTTTAACAATATAAATTCCAGAAAAAATAGTTAAGGAGTAGCTAATAATCCTCGTTTGTTTTTTATTCAATATAGAACAAAAAGTGAACTAAGTATACAATTTAGATCACAAAGATTATTAAAAACATCGCCTTGACAATATATTCGTAGCAATAACAACCATCAACACCACAACAACCGAACTAATAGGCATAATAATTGCTGCAACCATTGGTGTAAATAATCCCTGAACTGCCAAACTGACAACAACTACATTATAAAATAAGGAAAATACCAACGTTGCCTTAACAGCCTGCACCGTACCTTTACAAAATTTAATAATTTTATTTAATGATGCGATCTTAGTGGCATCTAATATACCGTCACAAGATGGTGAAAAATTATATACATCTTCTGAAACCGAAATACCAACATCACTTTGCTTTAAAGCACCAGCATCATTCAATCCATCACCAAGCATCAAGGTTTTAAAACCGCACTGCTGAATATGTGTAATGATATTCAACTTATCAATTGGACTTTGATTAAACATCAATTTATCACGATCAGGGAAATACGCAGTTAATTTAGTACGTTCGGCATCATTATCACCAGACAATACATACAATTGATTACTTTTGGCTAAGTCAAAAATCAACTCTGGAATACCTTTCCGATATTCATTCAGAACAATAAAAAAACCAACATACGCATCGTTAATAGATACATGTATCTTAGATGACAAAATATGTTCATCGCTGGGTGCAGCGGTAAATATGGCAGATCCTAATTTATAATTCACACCATCAACTTTAGCAGACAATCCCTGAGATGCTACTTCTTCGAATTTATTAAGATGAATATTTGTTTTATATGCGGATAAATAATTCGCTAATTGAACACTTAATGGATGCATTGACTGTATTGCCAATGCATATATAATTGATTTTTCAGCATTACTAAGAACTTCACCTTCAAATGTTATAGAAGCAGTATTTGTTTTTGTAATAGTTCCTGTCTTATCAAATACTACTGTATCTATGCTTGCTAATTTCTCAACCACACCAGCACCTCTTAAAAACAAACCCTGCTTAGCGAGCATACGCAATGCATTGCCATATGCAAATGGAATCGACAAGGCTAAGGCACACGGGCAAGCTACGATCAATACCGCAGTAAGTGCGTTAAATGCAGATTCAATATTAATCGTATACCAATAAACAAATGTTGCCACACCAACCAACAAAAGTCCGTATGTAAAATTCCGACCAAAGGAATTTGCAATTGCAGAGACACCAGTTAAAGATGTTTCTTTATTAAATATCTTATTGTTCCACAATTGAAGTAAATGACTTTGAGAAACATTTCTTTCAACACGCAATAAAATACGTCCCTGTGTTTGTCTCCCACCTGCATAAATCAAATCACCCATCTCCTTTTTTACAGGAACAGCCTCACCAGACACAAAACTGTAATCTATATAAGCAACTGTACTTACTAAAATAGAATCGGCAGGAATAATTTCCTGCGAACGAATATATATTTCGTCTCCTATTTTTAAATCTATTATTTGAACAGGTTCTTCAATATCAGCTAACACCTTTGTTACTGCTACTGGGAAATAGGATTGGTAGTCACGTTCAAAAGACATTGCTTGATACACTTTACTTTGATACCATTTACCTATCAATAAAAAGAAAACCAATCCAGTAAAAGAATCTAAATATCCTGCCCCCGTATGCGTAAGTATATCATATACACTACGCGTAAATAAAGACGTCATACCAATAACAATCGGCACATCTAGATTGATCATTTTATTTTTTACACCAACCCATGCCGAGGTATAAAAATCGGATGAAGAATATAACAATACGGGCAAACCCAATGCAATAGAAATGTATCCAAAAATATGAGAAAAGTTATCTTCGACAATTCTATCTAAACCCAAATATTCAGGAAAACTCATCAACATAATATTTGAAGAGCAAAAGGCAGCAACAGCCATTTTGTAAAAAACACTTCTATCTAATTTGACAGAACTTCTATTTAATGTTTTATCGAGTTGAATTTGCGGGGTATACCCCAACGAGTTAAGCAACTCTACAATTCGACGCAAAGATATAATCGAATCTTGAAAAGTAATAGACACTTCCTTTTTTGTAAAACTTACATCCGATCGTTGTATACCAGGTTCAATCTTATACAACTTTTCCAACAACCACAAACACGAACTGCAATGTATAGCTGGTATATAAAAACGTACAGAGACAACACCTTCATTTCTAAAATCTATTAATGAATCAACAATTTCTTGTTTGTCTAAATAGGCATAGGTATCACCCGAACGAAACTTTATTTTCAAACCTGGATTAGCATCTATGTCATAATAGGCACAGAGGTCTTTATCATTTAATATTTCAAAAACGGTTTTACACCCTTTACAGCAAAAATAATTATCGTTTATAAAAATAGACGTATCAAAACACGCATCTCCACAATGATGGCAAACAATAGCAATATCCATTGTGTATTGATTTGTCATAACATCCGTATATTCATGTTTAATTTCGCATTTTTTTCAACTTATCTAAATTGGCAATTGAAATATTGCTTCCCGAAATATGAACTAAACCTTCATCTTTAAAATCGGACAATGTACGTATAACCGTTTCTTTGGAAGCTCCTGCCAAAGCAGCTAAATCATCTCTATAAATGGCAATTGTAAATTCATTTGTATCCCCTTCCTTTTTAAAATTCGTATACAACATCAATAAAGATTCTGCCACACGTTTACGAACAGAATTGTATGCGAGCTTCAATAAGCGCTCTTCCGTTTCATTCAAATTATCAGAAAGTAATTTTATAAATTTAGCAGCAACTTCTTTATTACTATACAATACGGCAAAAAATTCTTCTTTCGGAATGATATGAATTTCACACTCATCCAAAGCCATTGCAGACTCCGTATGGTCACAACCTTCTAACAAATTCATATACCCTAAAAAATCACCGCCTTTATGTAAACCTGTTATCAATTCTCTACCGTCTTCATTCGTTTTATAGGTTTTCACCTTGCCACTAATAATAAAAAATAACGAATTGGCATTATTACCTTCTGAATATAAAACTTGTTTCTTTTTAAAACGACTAATTTTACGCTGATCTGAAATAAGTTTTTCCAATTCTTGTGTACCTCTTGCCTCTAAAACTACTTGACTTACCGTATTCAAATCACTACCTATATTATTGCGAATCAACTCGTGTTTACGAAGACGAATTTCAACCGCATCCAACAATTCAACATCGTCAAAAGGTTTGGTAAGATAATCGTCAGCACCCAAATTCATTCCTTTTCGAATATCGTTCTTTTCAGTTTTAGCTGTTAAAAAAATAAACGGAATTGCTGCCGTATTTATCGATTTAGATAACACATGCAATACGCCATAGCCATCCAATTCTGGCATCATAACATCGCAAAGAATTAAATCTGGCAACGTACGTTTCGCTTCTTCAACACCTTGCTTGCCATTTTCAGCGGTCAATACACGGTAGTTCGCCAATTCTAATATCTCTGCAATATTTTCACGAACATCTAAATTATCTTCAATAACCAATATTGATTTCATCTGCATATGTTATAATGGAACTTGAACTGTAAATATGGTTCCGTTTTGATTGCTTACAAATTCTATTCTACCACAAAGCAAGTCTAAATATTTTTTAACAATATTCAGCCCAAGCCCCGTACCAGGTATATTGGTAGCGTTATGCGCACGAAAGAAACGCCTAAACAAATACGCCTGATCTTCTTCGGGTATACCAATGCCCCTGTCATGAATTATTAATGTCAATACTTCATTTTCAATTTTCGCAACAATATCAATTTCTTGGTTTTCATTCGAATATTTAATTGCATTCGAAACAAGATTAATCATAATATTTCGAATCAAACTTTTATCTAAAAAGACCAGCACCTGATCTTCAACACCTGAATATTTTATGGTTTGATTTTCTTTTAAAATATCAGACAACTCATCAATAACTTCTATTACAAGCTCTTTAATTGAAAAAGTTATCGGATCAATCGCAACATGTCCCTCTTCTAACCTACTCAAAGAAAGAAAATCATTTAGAATGGTAGTAAGATTAGCAACAGAAGACTTAATTCTATTCACATGCTTCATACGTTTATCTTCGTCTGAAGAATCGTTGTAACGCGATATCAATGAAACAGATGAAAGTA
>JAYTLG010000289.1:0-6528 GCA_043729555.1 Cytophaga sp. | reverse complement strand
GGACAGCTTAAATCGCTGCATCTACTCAATAATCTACACACTTTTAAATTTTAACCACTTCTTGAAAAAACTGGCTTTTTAAGGGACGACTAGTTAGTGGTTGGTCGAAAAGATACAACCTTTAGCTTTGCAATATGTTTCATTTGGGTTTAATAATACAGCTATATGCTTTTGAGAGAAATTGCTTTTTTTGTAAAATATTTTTCAACCAAATGCCACGAAAGCCAAGCAATGGGCACTACTAGAAGCAATGAAAGCAGACTAATTAATTCAGGATGTAGAGATGTGCCAACAAAACCAATAATAACTTGTTGTGCCGGCATACCATAGATATAGATGCCATAACTTAAATCAGTTTTTTTACCCCAATGGGTAATGAATCCGTACGAAGGCAGAAAAGCTACATACATAATTAAATAGGGGATAGCAACATATTTCATCACCCAAGGAACGCCAGCAGCAATGGAACAAATGTAGAACAGTAGCATTAGCACAGCAACTCGGTGCGTATACGTAAATGTTGCTCGATACAGATACATCAACATACCTGCACTAAAAAACAATCCAAAATCAGAAAAATAGTCTAATTGAAGATCTGTATAGATGAGAAAATAAAAGAACTTGCCAGGCACTTTTGTGTAAATGGTAAGCAGTTGCAGGCATAAAAAACAGCAAAATACAATCCCTGCAATCCATTTTCTTTTAAAAATTCCAATGGCGCACAATACCATAACCATGATATAATACGAAAATTCGTATGCAAGTGTCCAAATCGATCCATTAATTACTTGAATAATATGGTCGTCAAAAACACTGGGAATTATAAAGACACCTTTATATAAGCTAATATTGTAGAGGTATTTCCACGTAGTAGCGCTCGTATAATATGCAAATATAGGTTTGCTTGTATAAATCGCTCCCAATACAAGTATAATGAACAAAATACAAGCAATCAACCCAGGGAAAACACGTAAGATGCGCTTTTTAAAATACGACCCATAGGAAGTACTTTTTTCCATGCTTTGTATAATCAAATATCCAGAAATAATAAAAAAGGCACGTAAACCCAAGGTGCTAATCATTATTTCGCCATTGCTCAGTTGATACAAAAAATCATGTTGCGTACCTAAGCCAATTAACACATACGTGTGGGTAATGAGTACCATTGCGGCAGCAATCATTCGAATAAAATTAAAATTGTTTGTTTGCAAAGCAATCATCTAATGTGTTTTTTAATTTTGTAACGAACATAGGAAAATTTTATCTATTTAAATGACTATATCGATTTGTTAAGATGAAAATTCATTCCCTTCACCCATTCACCACCAACCGTTTGTACACATAAGCCTGTAGGGCTTAAATACACCAGCTAGGGTCATCGACCCTAGTAAGCAGCGGTAGGGGCGTATTGTATACGCCCTGTCTGTCGACCCTAAATACACCCTGTCTGTTATACATTCAAAATACCCTTCCACCGTATTGCCTCCTCGAAGCAATCACATAAATCAGTTTAATCACAAAAATCATATTCGCCACGGCGAACATACAAATTCCAGTAGAGGCGTATTGCATACGCCCTTTATGCACAATCGTGGGACCACTTTTTCCAGTGGTTCCACGACTTACTTGAGTTTAAAACTACATTGTCATTATATGCCTTAAGTTGACAACAATAGTGCGCTACAGACCAGAAGGGAGGCCTTCCAAATTAAATAGTACCCAAACCAAGGGCACGAAAAGCCTGTAAGGCGTTCATACTACAGCTAGGGGCATCGCCCCTAGTAAGCCAACTAGCAAATGTAACTTTTCACTTTATAATGAATGAATAAAAAGTCACCTTGTGTATAATTGCATTGAATACGTAGCTTTAACTGCATTAAATACGTAGATTTGTGTAAAACATGCCTAATTCTAGTTTAAATAAATATCTAATTTTTACATAAGTTATTAATTGCCTTTTTTGCAATTTTGTATATCTAAAAGAATGAAGCAACCTTTAATAAAATTCATCACACAAACATTAGTTCTTCCATATTGAGTACAACGTTGAAAATGCCCCGAATGAAAGTATTAATGATTGGTCCTTTTCCCCCAGTTGTAAATGGTGTTACAATATGCAACGAATATTTATTCCGAAGTCTAACGGCTAATGGATTAAACGTTAGTCGCATAAATACTGAAACAGGTAAAATTGCATCCTTGCAAGGGGATAAAATAAGCATCCGTAAAATTCTTGCCTTTCTAACCATTTACCTCGAAATTTTTAAGACCTTTTCGAATGATGTAATGTACTTGACCACCGGACAAACATTCTGGGGCGTCGTTAAATACCTGCCATTTGTAATGGTTTGTAGACTGGCACGTATACCCTATGTATTGCATGTTCATGGGGCCTACATGTGTATCGCCTACCTAAAACTAACTGGGAGTAAAAAAGCAGTCTTTAAATATATCGTCAATAATAGCAAAACAGTTATTGCCCTATCCGATAGTTTAGCACTCGAAATTAAACAGGTATTTGGAACCGAACGGGTTGATGTTGTTGAAAATTTTTACGACCCCAAGTTAATTGACCCCTTATTCAAACGTGCAGAAAGCCCAATACCGCGTTTTTTGTTTTTAAGTAATTTAATGTTGGGAAAAGGAATCTTAGAATTTTTAGATGCCCTAATTTTACTGCGCGATACCCATAAAGTAGATTTTACGGTATGTATAGCCGGTACATTGGAGAAAGGAATTGAACAAACACTGAACAAGAAAGTAAAACAACTGGGCAATAAGGTATTGTTTTTTGGCTTGGCAGATTTCGATAAAAAGAAAGAACTACTATACAACTCCGATATTTTTGTGTTGCCAACTTGGTATATGATGGAGGGGCAACCGATAAGTATTATAGAAGCCTATGTTACAGGTAACGTTGTGGTATCAACGCATCAAGGAGGAATTAAAGATATTGGTGGGTACGATTCTTTTATTCAAGCAGAAAGTCAAAATGCTGATGCATTGGCCAATACATTGGTATCGGTAATGGAAAACTTGCCCGGTTTATCTCAAAAAGCGCTGCAAACAACTGGTCCAACTCAAAAGCGTTTTGATTCCAATCTATTTGTTAAGCACATTCAAGGTATTTTTTCTGAATTGAATTGAAGATATAGAGATGTCTTCGTCTTAAACGAAGTAAATGCTGCTGAGTGCAGTGGGACTGGCGCCTATATCCTGCACAAATTTTTTTAGCTAATAGTACATTCATTGTGTTCCGTTTTTATTCGCGTATTTTTATTTAAAAATAAAAAACGAATCACGTTGTATACTGGGTGTGATTGGTGTAAGGAAGAAAATAGAATTCAAATTTTTTTAAATAAAATTGACTATGTTTACAAACAGCATTGTCATTTTTGGAAGTTTCAAATGGAGAAAATAATATACAAAATCCGCAAAACAGTAAGGAAATTTTTTAGTAGAAGAGAAAAGCAATACCAGAATTATTATTATAAAGTATTCTGTCAGTATAGTGATATCGATTCGTACCTGTAGTTGTATGAAAAAAGTACGAAAATAAATTACATTAAACCCAATGTTAAAATTTCCTTTTTCGATTCGATACATTTTGGTAGTACGATTAAAGATGATAAGAAAAAACTTCCTAATCCGTGTTATTACATCAAAAATGATAAATCATTGCCAATTGATATTTTAATTTACAGAATGCTTATTGGTAATCATAAAGTTAAATGTCAAGTACATTTTTTTTGAAGGACGGTTGTTTTTTTATAATTATACATTTTCGCATTTACAGAAACACCAAACGAGTGAAATAATTGATGTACTAAAAGAAAAATACATTGTTGGAACTGAAAACGATTTAAAAGAAGCAATAATAGATAGTTTCAACAACTGTATACAGGTTAACTACGAATTAGAGACTTCCATCAATTATATATCGTTGAATTGTAAATTCTTTAAAGATATTTCAACATTGTCTGACATTAAAAGCGAACATGAGAAACGAAAAAA
Organism: Cytophaga sp.; assembly: GCA_043729555.1. GTDB lineage: Bacteria > Bacteroidota > Bacteroidia > Cytophagales > Cytophagaceae > Cytophaga. The sequence continues at coordinate 2,514 of JAYTLG010000289.1, read as the reverse complement.
TAATTTACAGTATAGAGATATTTACAGTAAGTTATAAGTAAGTGTGTGTAGAGATTGTTTTATTTCGCAACTATCTGATTATAATATTACTAAGTAGTTATTCACCTAGTGCTACTATAGTTGCTAGGTGCTATAGTAGAGTACGAATGCAAAGTTGTTTGGCTACTTTTTTCAGTGTCCGCAGGGGGGCATTACTATATTGTCGATCGAAGTATCCATCTTCGCTGAAGACCAGCACTCAAAAGCGTGACAACAACATTTATGTTAGCCCTTACTTTTTACACAAAAAATCAAATCCTTCTAGATTTTTTTGAAACAATTTTGAAGGTAATATGTAGAAATAATTTCATATAAAAGTTTAAATAGTGTACTTTTGATATATGTAAAGGAATGTTTTTTATTTACAAAGATTGATACATTGTTCATTGTCTTTAGAATCATTTAAGCTATATTCAGTTCATAATACTAGATATTGGTTCTAAAGAGTTTCTATATTCAATAGAAGGGAGCATTGGCTATTCAATCTTGTATGTAAATTAAAAAAACAAAGTCCTTAAGTATATATAAGTCAAGCTGTAAATGAAAAAGTATTTTAGATTTTTGATTCCGTTGTTTTTACTGTTATCCATTGCTTCCTGTATTAAGACTAAAAAGCAGACGTATTTTCACGGAGATATTACTACATCTTCAACAGACAGTTTTAGCAATCCCATTAAATATTATCAATTGAGGCCTGGTGATATTCTTTATATCAAAATTATTAGTATAGATCCCCGTTTAAGTGCTTTTTTCAATACAGATATGGGTTCAGCTGGCGCAAATGCGCAAGTCACTCCGGGTAGTATGTATATTCAAGGTTATTTGGTAAATGACAGTGGGTATGTTGAACTGCCTATACTTGGCAATTTAGTTGCAAAGGGTAGAACATTATGTCAGTTTAGGGCTGAATTGTCTGTTAAGGTAAATGAGATGGTATCAGCTTCTACTGTAATTGTTAAATTCGCAAGTTTCAAAATATCGGTTTTAGGAGAAGTGAACAAACCTGGTGAAACCTATTTTTCAAATGAGCGTGTAAGCATACTGGAAGTACTTGGATCTGCAGGTGATTTGACCGTTACAGGTAAACGAACCAATATTGCCGTTATTCGACAACATTTAGACGGCTCTTTTGAAAGAGGAGAATTGAATTTGAATGATATCAATGTGGTTCATTCGCCTTATTATTTTTTGCAACCCAATGACATTGTTTATGTGGCCCCAACAGCAACATTAGCAGCGAAGTTTAATGTTCAAAATATGTTTTTGGCCTTATCAACCATTACAACGGTTGTGTTGATTTTAAATGTAATAAAATTATAATCGCTCCTATATAGAATGGAAACCATTAAAAATGATTCAAATACTACGGTAACTGAAAAAATTATAGATTTCTACAAAATTTATAAAATAGCTCAAAAACGCTGGTATTTATTTGCATTGTGTTTATTTGGAGGACTCATAGGGGTGTATTTTTATTTGAAATACACCATACCTGTTTATACAGTTTCGACTAAAATATTCATCAAAGACAAATCCAGCGAATCCTTGGGGTCTTCAGATATCGTTAGTGGTATGGGCATGTTCCAACCCTTTCGAAATCTTGAAAATGAAATTTTTGTCATGAAATCTACGGCCATGGTGTATAAAACCTTGGAGCAATTAAATTTCGACTATGCCTATTTTAATAAAGGCTCTGTTATTGATATCGAAGCCTATCCCGTAGCTCAGTTTAGGGTGGTACCCGATAGTATGTTCCCGCAATATGTAGATACTAAAATTTACATTAGTCCACAGAACCAATCCGATTTTTCATTAAATATATTAAGCGAAAATCCCAAATTATACGATATTTTAACAAACACTTTTTTAGATAATGTACAACCTATTTCATTAACCATAAAAGGGCAATTTAACAAACCCATACAAGTTGGTAAAAGTCGATTTACTATTTATACAGATAGTACGTATAAAATTGGAACAGATATATTTTATTTTATTTACAAAGATAAAATGTCTTTGACCCGATTGTGGCGAAATATCAATATTTCCCAAATAAATAAAAAGGCATCCATATTAGAAGTGACTGTAAAAGGGCAAAACCCCACCAAAATTGCAGATTTTGCGAATATGTTAAGCAGAGTGTATATACAGAATGGTTTAGATGAAAAAAATCAAATTGCTACCAATACCATTAATTTTATTGATTTTCAATTGCGCATCATTAAAGATTCCTTAAATGTAATTGAAAATAGTTTGGTAAATTTTCGTTCTAAAAACAAGGTGATGGATATTGCTTCAGAATCCGCAATTGATTACTCACAACTAAAAGACTTGGAATCTGAAAAAGCACACCTCAATATCAAACAAAAATATTATCAGTATACCCTTGAGTATGTAATTGCTGAAAAAGATTACAATGGTCTTGTTGTACCCTCCACATTAGACATTAATGACCCAACACTAAGTCGATTAATA
>JAYTLG010000288.1:0-4565 GCA_043729555.1 Cytophaga sp. | reverse complement strand
CAAAGAACTTGATGCCTTAAAAAACAAACCATTAGGAGCAACTCAGCTGAAGCAATTAAAAGAACAAGTACTCGGTCAAATGATTATGGCTGAAGAAAGCTTAAGCAACCTGATGCAAATGATGGGCAAGAGTTTATTGGATTACAATTCGGTTGAAAGTTTTGAAGAGGTAAACGATAAAACTCAAAAAATAAAATCGAAAGACTTGCAAGACATCGCCAATGAAATTTTTGTAGAAGACAAAATGAGTAGGTTAATTTTATTGCCTTCATAAGTATGGATATGATTGAAGATAGTTTACAAAACTACTTAGAACTTCATGCCGATGAAGAAAATGATTTATTGAAATTAATCGATAGAGATACACATCTCAATGTCTTATTGCCTCGCATGCTTTCAGGGCATTATCAGGGGAGAGTTCTTTCAATGCTTTCGAAATTAAAAGCTCCTAAAACGATATTGGAAATTGGAACCTTTACAGGCTATTCCGCCCTTTGTTTGGCAGAAGGTTTGCCAAGGGAAGGTCAACTGATTTCAATTGACATCAACGAAGAGTTGGAAGGTAAAATAGTGGAGCATTGGAGTAAAAGTAAACATGCCGATCAAATGCAATTAATAATTGGCAATGCATTAACGATTATCCCTTCTCTTAAAGTAGACAGTTTTGACTTGGTGTTTATCGATGCGGACAAGAAAAACTACAAGCTGTATTATGATTTAGTCATTGACAGGGTTGCTTCTGGAGGACTTATACTAGCAGACAATGTACTTTGGAGTGGAAAGGTGTTAGACGAAAGCAAAATGGACAAAGATACGCTTGCAATAAAATCGTTTAATGATTATGTGGCAAACGACAATCGCGTAGAAAAAGTAATTTTGCCGATTAGAGATGGTGTGTTTATGATTAGGAAAAAATAGTTGACATGAAAATTAACGCCGTTCACTTTGTCTTGTTTTTTGTGTTGTATGTGACGACTGTCGTTGCACAGGTTGTTCCTACTCAGATTGAGTTTGCTGGTATGCAGTTAATTTTAACCAATAGCGCAAAGGCAAGAATACAGGCCGACGTGGACATGATTGTAAAAAGTAAAGTTTATTTTCAGCAAAAAGTAGACCGTGCTAATTTGTATTTTCCAGTCATAGAAAAAGTTTTTGCAGAAGAATCCTTTCCCTCAGAATTTAAATATTTAGCCTTACAAGAAAGTAGTTTAGTTTCCGATGCCGTGTCTTCTTCTCAGGCAGTAGGTTATTGGCAATTTAAAAAAGAATCAGCAGTTGAAGTTGGAGTAAGAATAGACAACATGGTCGATGAACGCATGAATATTTTCGCCTCTTCAAAAGGTGCGTCTAAATATTTAAAGAGAAATCAAGGTGTATTAAATAATTGGGTGTATTCTTTATTGTCTTATAATTTAGGGCTGGGCGGTGTTAAGTCCTATGTGGAGAGTAAGTATGTAGGCGCTCAAACGATGACGATTGATGAGGATATGCATTGGTACGTTTTTCGCTTTTTAGCACATAAGATTGCGTATGAAGGTCAAGTCGGAAATGCTCATCATTCACAACTTTATATAGTACGGTATAAGGAATCGCAAAAGAAAAGTTTGCATGAAATTGCTGAAGAATCTGGCTTGTCGGTTGAGTCCTTGATCGAGTACAATAAATGGTGTTTGAAAAAAGAAATTCCGGGCAATGGAGAGTACATGGTGTCCTTGCCAGTTCCTGTAACAGATAAGGCTCAATATCTTGCCAAGTATGAGCAAGGGCAAACCATTGGTGTGGTTGTACCTCCAATTATATATGAACCCAAGAATACTATTAATGTTGATCCACGGAAAATAGTTTATACCACCATAGATGAAACTACAGATTGGAGAAATGCGCCAATGTGGGTTTCAATCAATAGAGTAAATGCTGTGAAAGTATCAGCTAAGGATAATATCGATATAATTGTATTAGCTGCGGGCATTACGAAACCTGGGTTTTTAAGGTTCAATGAAATCAGTTCGAATCATAAACTTATTGTTGGTCAGTATTATTATTTGCAGTTGAAAAGGACTAAAGCTATTGTAGCCTTTCATACAGTAGGTCATGAAGAAACGATATGGTCAATAGCTCAACATTACGGTGTTACGTCACGCTCTATTCTTTCTAAAAACAGAATGCATACAAGCGAACCGTTGCAAAAGGGGAGAGTCTTGTGGATGAATAAAACAAGGCCAAAGAGTCAACCTATAGAGTATAAGGATATCGCACCTGTTGTACTCATTATGCCCGTTGTAAAGAAAGTAATTGTTGATACTCATGTTGTAAGAGTGGTTGCAGAGCCCGTTGCCAAGAGTACTCCTAAGAATACAGATTTGTATACCTATCATGTCGTTGTTAAAGGAGAAACCATGTTCAGCTTATCGCGACAATTTGGAGTCTCTTCTGATAGTATTTTAGCATGGAATAATTTGCCTAACTATTCGCTTCAATTAGGCCAAGATTTAATAGTCGGTAAAAAACAAAAAGTTCATGTTGTTCAACAAGGTGAAACCATGTATAAGATATCAAAGCTGTATAATGTCTCTATAGAGGAACTTTTGAACCTAAACAATAAAGTAGATTCCTCTTTAACGTTGGGAGAGCAGCTTGTCATAGAGTAATTATAACGGTGTTTTTTTTTGTTAGAGGCTGCAACAAGTTTAATAGGAAAGGAAAAACGTGTTGGTCGGACGTATAATAGGCCGTAGGATTATAAAAAAGTTAAGGTCGCTTTGATTTTTGGCAATAGTTCAGTAATATTTGTATTACAAAGTAAAACGTGATAAACATGTCTCAAAAGAAGATTGTAATGTTAGTGGATGACAACGATACGGATAATTTTATCCATAGACGTTTGTTAGAGTTGACGGGGTTTTGTGAAGAAATAATCGTGAAAAATTCAGGCAAACTGGCTTTAGAATACTTGGAGTCTTTGATCCCAACTCCTGAAAAGATACCAGAGCTAATTTTTCTAGATATTAATATGCCTGTTGTTGATGGCTTTGTATTCCTTTTTGAATTCGGAACATTTCCAGATGAAATTAGAGAGCGAGCGAAGGTGGTTATTTTAACCAGTTCAGATAATAAAAAAGACATCGATCGTATTATAGATAATGATTTTGTAATTCACTTTATAACAAAACCACTTTCAGAAAGTGCGCTTGAAGAGCTCAATAAGATATTGTAATTGTAATACCGATTTGGCAAATGTAGTAGTCCAAAACTTCGTCCCTTGTTTTGTCTAAACATTTGTATCCATCGGCATATACCACTGTAAGCTTTTTGAACTATTGAACTATTTAAAAAATTACATTGGTATAATTTTACATTGATCATAAAAAAAGCCGCATTTAGCGGCTTTTTTTATGATCAATGTACGAGTACTTATTTTTTAATGTTGTTTTTGACCAGGTATTCTCCGTATGCTATTTTGTAATCTTCAACTTCTGGTTCCAGTGCGATAGCAGCTTCGTATTGTTCTACAGCGTTGATCGCAAGGTTTTGTTCAGCATAAAAACTAGCCATCACATATTTGTTAAGTGCCGTTTGTTCTGCTAATTCAGTTTGCAATTCATTGGCTTGTTTCGCTACATCTGAATCTTTTGCTTCAAGGGATTTTAAGTTAATTTTCTCTGATTTTGCTACAGTGTTGTATTTTGGATTAACAATCAAAAATAAATTTTTCTCCTTTGCAAAATTGTATTTCGGTAAATCAAGTGTAATACTAGTGGTTGATGTTTCAGTAGTATACAAGGTTTCGTCAAAGATGTTCATGAGTGTTACCGTATATATTTTAATAGTATCAACAGCATCCCACTTAATGGTTAAAGGAGCATTCAATACGTAAGCTTCTTTAGGTGCATAAATAGTAACAAAATGAATGTCTCTATCAACAGACCCCGTTACTTTCATGTATTGGTATTTATTTTTGGCCATATCCTGACCATTGTTATTGATTTCCCCCGCTAAGAAGTCTAAGTATTTTTTACTTACACTTGCATTTTGACTTGCGATTTCAGCAGAAAGTTTTGATACTTCGTAAGTGCCAGCGCGTTTTATTTCAATGGTTTTACCGCCAGTACTCGCCAATCCTAAGTATGCACTTTCTCCTACAACGATTTTGTCGTTAGGAAATAACTTCTTCCCAATTAACATCGGCTTTTCTTCTGTGCTTCCTGCCACAACGTACTTTACGTTGCCTTTAGAAGCTAATACATTAAATAAGGCTGTTTGTGCTTCTGCCTGGAAAAGCAAGCCTAATATTGAAAAAGCGAATATTATGTTACTGATTTTCATATATTTATAGATTAGTTTATCGTGCTTCAATGTACTATTTTATTGACAATTTTATTATATAGAGGTTTAATTAATCCGTAATATATCTCTATTAAATTACCTGTTAAGGCTAAAGCAATACTGGGAAGAGTAATATCAACCCTGTAATTATAGCGGTCAAATATAAATAATACCACGATAATTAAGAGCATTATTTCAATTATTGTTAAAAAGAAAGTTGCCCCATCGTAGTACATTTCTAG
>JAYTLG010000287.1:0-11793 GCA_043729555.1 Cytophaga sp. | reverse complement strand
AGGCTGAAGGCAAGCCCAACAAGCCCGTCATACCAATTTCATTCGGGTTGTAGTATTGAATACCCATTTTCCCTTTAAACGAATATCCAACCGGTGCATGCAACAACTTAGATAGCAATACAATTTCATCGTGTGCATCTGATGCACCAATACCACAAAAAATAGTAATGTTTTCGTGTTCTTGCAAAACCGCTACTAGTGCTGCAAGTTCTGTATCAGAAGGGCGTATAATTGGATTGCTGTGATACACTTGCATGGCCGTAGGACTTTGCTCTGCCGGCAAATTTGTAAGGTCGCCCGGCAAACCAATTACGGCAACACCTTTCTTATGAATGGCATGTTGAATGGTCGCTTGGAACATTCGCGAAAATTGCATGGGCGTTACTGCAAGTTGATTGTAACAGCTGCAATCATCAAACAATTTTATGGTATTGGTTTCTTGAAAAAAATCTGTTCCAAATTCGGTCGAATGACAGGTTGAAGCAATCGCAATAACAGAAGCACTTGACTTATGTGCATCGTATAAGCCATTCAATAAATGCACATGTCCGGGACCACTACTACCGGCACAACAGGCTATTCCATTCAACTGTGCTTCTGCCCCCGCTGCAAAGGCCCCCGTCTCTTCATTGCGTACATGTATCCATTCAATTTGTCCGCTTCTGCGAATGGCATCATTTATAAAATTTAAACTATCGCCTGTTACTGCATAAATTCTTTTAATACCTGACTGTACCAACATGGTTACAAGCTGATCGGAAACTGTTCTAGAAGACATAGCGGTTAATTAAATTGATTATTACTTATAAAAGCGTTGAAATATCTGTAGATGCTTCGGGCAGCTTTACATAAGATACAAAAATTAAATCTAAGTTGTGCGAAAATTCATATAATCTTGGCGCTCCTGTCGCCAAGTCTACATGCGCGATAGCATCACGCGTAATATTTTCTAAATACATCATCAAGGCACGTAAGCTGTTTCCATGCGCAACAATCAATACGTTTTTACCCGCTTTAAGTTTCGGTTCTATTTCCTGTTGAAAATACGGAATGACACGCTGATAGGTATTCTCTAAACTTTCGCCACCGGGTGGAACTTCTGTATAACTTCTACGCCAAGACATGAGTTGCTGTGCGCCATACTTCTCTCCTACTTCTGCTTTATTCAAACCTTGTAAGTCACCGTAATTGCGCTCGTTTAAGGCTTTGTCTTTAATGATTGGAATAGATAAATCTATTTGATATAGAATAATAGACAAGGTATGTATCGCTCTCTTTAATTCAGAAGTATAGGCAACATCAAAATGATAGGGTTTCAACACAATTCCAGCGTATTCGGCTTCGTGGATTCCTGTTGCAGTCAAGTCCACATCTGACCAACCAGTAAAAAGGTTTTTAAGATTCCATTCGGATTGTCCGTGACGGACGATTACTAAAATTGACATGGTGCTGCGTTTTTAGTTTATTGAAGTTAAAAAAATGCAACGCCTATTCCTACGATACGAATGTTTAATTTGTCTGCATCAGTTGTTCCAGCTTCTTGATGCATCTATAACACCAATACAAAAGTATAAAACCCAATACCCCAAAAGAGCAATCTATTACTTGCCAATAAAACGGTATTTCACGAATAGGGCCTACAATAAGTGCTAGCGGAAACACCATCACACAGGCAATCATTCCAAATTGTATCACCCAGATATTACGCACCGGATCTTTTAATGGACCAATAAACACAACCGCAATCACAAGGTGTGCAAAGGCGAGCCAATCTGTACCATAACTAATAAATGGATAGTTGGCATTCGTTGTTTTAACAGCGTAATACACACCAACAAGCCAAGCACACACAAAATCAGGCAACAGATCTTGGTGCGATACAGCAATCTCTAATTGCGTCTCTATCGGAAAAGCGGTAATACCACTTAACACCAGTCCAATAATGAACAGGATAATTAAAATTCTTATTTTACGAACTTGTTTTTGAATGTACATATTTAATTATTTAAATGTGTTGATGAAACAAGTCTGGACTTTGAGGTTTATACTTTTTATAATTTCCATTTAACCGTGTGCCTACTTGTTTATTTAAATAAAAAAATGACAAAATCGATTCATATTCTTTGGTGTATGATAGTTCTTTCGCATATTTTATTTTTCCATTTTGTAAATAATAAATAATATATGATCGACGAGTATCATACTGTTCACGTTGATAAAATGTATCAGAGATTGCTATATATAAAACATCCAAATACGATACTGTCGTATTTATTTTATTTTCTGAAAAGCCAAACAGCTTTATAAGTTGTATATAAAAAGGTCTATTTATTATAATTTTATTTTCATACAAGGTAAAGCCATCAGAAAATGCATACTTGTGTAGTAAAAAAAATGAAACCAAACATAAGGGAACCCCTACTATAGGCAGCTTCACAATAAAAAATCCACAAAACAGCGCTACTAATCCAAACAAACTAAATTCAACAAAAAAGTCTTTAATATTACCGCTATTATCAAATGCTATAATCGAATCGATTTTGGGGAATTCTTGTTTAGTTATTTTTGAAAACGTAGGAGCTGTATCTTGTTGATAAGCCATTCTTAAAAGATTAAACAACTCGGGTTCTTGGACAACAAAATCAGGTGCGCCTTCAAAATAGTATTCCGTTGCTACTGCGAAAAATTCAGACAAATTGGTTGTTGCATAACTGCGAAATAAGGGTTTTTCGGGTTGGTTTTGCAAGTAATGCGCTGCCAAGGCTGTAAATTTATCTAAGCACGCCGAAAACACGGGATCAACACCCTTGTTGGCTATGTCCATAAACTCCAATGCGTGTGCAAACTCATGCAAACCTACATTGCGACTGTTGTCGTCAATGGACATTCCTTTGTAAAAATCTTCCCACGACAAAACAATCGCCCCAGCTGTATTCATTTCACCCGTGTGGTAACGTTGGGTGTGCGATGAAAAATACTTTTCAGGATATACAATTACCTTTTCAAAATACTTGTAATCATAATGTTTGGGAAAAGCTAAGGTTAATTGTTGCGAACAGGCCGAAATCAAGATTTTAACGCTATTGGTCATCTCCATATCTTTACGCCAGATAAAATCGGTGCCGTCTATAAAGTGTTGTGTGCGCTTGCAAAGTAACTGCCGTTTGCCTTCATCAATCTTTTTAAAAAATGGGAACTCAAAAAGTAAAACTTGGTATATTTCTTGTATTGTTATCATAACAAACGATGCAGGTAGAGATACAATCTAAGTAAAAAAAAGAATTGAATTACTATAAACAATTTTATACTTAAACACGTATCCACTATTTCATTTTAAAGGTATTAAAAGCACTAGAATAGCACTTTTTGAATACCCTATAGCACTTAAAATAACATTGTTTTTTGTGGATTATTTAAACAATAAAAAAACGTAGATTACAGTTATGGAATTTCTAGACAATCTTGATCCCTTGCAAAGGGTTTTATGGTACATTGCGATACCCACCAGTTTCATTTTTGTGTTTCAAGCAATAATGACATTTATAGGTGCAGATGGGATCGATGCTGATTTTGATGGAGATTTGGAACATGGCGATTCCCATTTTCAAATTTTCTCTCTTCGAAACCTAATAAACTTCTTATTGGGTTTCAGCTGGACAGGTATTTCCTTTTACCATATCTTACCTCCTGCGTTATTAATGATCGCATCGCTACTTGTTGGTGGATTGTTTATTTACATGTTTTTTCTGATCATAAAGAAAATACAAGATCTTTCTGAAGACAACACATTTCAATACAAAGAAACATTAAACAAAACAGCAGAAGTGTATTTAACAATTCCAGAAAAAAAATCAGGAAAAGGTAAAGTCATTGTAAGTGTTCGTGGGTCTGTACGTGAGCTGGATGCAATGACGGACAAGGAAACTAAAATCATTTCGGGTTCTGTTGTAAAAATTGTGCGCATCGAAAACGAAAATATATTAATTGTAGAATCTTTTTAATTATAAACCAACATATCAACCATGTATCCAATTATTATTATTGTTGTAGCGGCCATTGTCGCATTTATTACCATATCAGCCTTAGTTGCTCGTTACAAAAGGTGTCCTTCTGATAAAATACTTGTTATCTACGGTCGTACTGGCGGTTCTTCTGCGAAGTGCGTACACGGTGGTGGTGCTTTTATTTGGCCTGTTATTCAAGATTATGCATTCTTAGATTTAAAACCATTATCCATTGAAGCTAACTTAACAAATGCCTTAAGCCGTCAGAACATCCGTGTAGATGTACCTTGTCGTTTTACGATTGCTATCTCTACTGAAGCAGACACGATGAATACAGCTGCAGAAAGATTATTAGGTCTTTCGTATGAAAACATTCAAGAATTAGCAAAAGATATTTTATTCGGTCAATTACGTTTGGTTATTGCAACCATGACGATTGAAGAAATCAACTCGGATCGTGATAAATTCTTAGATAACATTTCTAAAAATGTAGATAGCGAATTGAAAAAAATCGGTTTGAAATTAATCAACGTAAACGTAACCGATATCAAAGATGAATCTGGTTATATTGAAGCGTTGGGTAAAGAAGCTGCTGCAAAGGCTATCAATGAAGCGAAAGTAAGTGTTGCTGAACAAGAAAAAATAGGTGAAACAGGTAAAGCAATCGCTGATAGAGAAAAAGATACGCAGATAGCTGAAACGCACAGAGACCGTGACGTTAAAATTGCCATAACACAAAAAGATAGAGAAATCAGTATTGCATCTGCGGCTAAGGACGAAGCGATTGGTAAGGCTGAAGCACAACGTGATACCCGTGTAAAAACATCTGAAGCAAATGCGATTGCGATTAAAGGGGAAAACGAAGCTAAAATTTCGATTGCCAATTCAGAAGCATTAAGAAGAGAAAAAGAAGCAGAATCGTTACGTATAGCAATCACAGCTGAAAAAGTACAACAAGCCAAAGCCTTAGAAGAATCGTATGTTGCAGAACAACGAGCTGAATTAGCACGTTCTGAAAGAGAGCGTTCTACTCAAATTGCCAATATTGTAATACCTGCCGAAATTGCGAAACAACGTGCCATCATTGAAGCACAAGCTGATGCAGAACGTATTCGAGAAAATGCAAAAGGTGAAGCCGATGCGATTTATGCGAAGATGGAAGCCGAAGCAAAAGGTTTGTTTGAAATATTAACCAAACAAGCGCAAGGATACAAAGAAGTTGTTGCTGCAGCGGGTGGAGATCCTACAAAAGCATTCCAATTATTGTTAATTGAGAAGCTTCCTGAATTGGTTCGTACACAAGTTGAAGCAGTTAAAAACATCAAAATTGATAAAATTACTGTTTGGGATTCTGGCGCTGGTGACAATGGCAACTCGTCTACAGCGAACTTTGTATCGGGTATGATGAAAACAGTTCCACCTTTGAATGACTTATTTAACATGGCTGGTTTAAATCTTCCTACTTACTTGAAAGGCGCGAATGAAAAAGGTGAAGACAGCACTCCAAGTGAGTCTGTAGAGAGTAAAAAATAATACGATTTGATTTTATTAAATACAAAAAAAGAGGGACTCTAGATCCCTCTTTTTTTATTATATACTGATTTGTAAATGCAAATAACACAAACAAGTTCTGAACGGTACAAAATATTCGCGCAAGTCAATCTCTCCAATTTCAGAGTTATAGACAAGCCTCAAAATAAATGAAACATCGAAATAAATAACATATACTTGTAGCTTAGTGAAGTTATTTTTATATTTCAATCATACACGGAATATTTACACACATGGATAATCAACTAAAAACCGTACATGTATACAACGAATATGTAATGGAATATGAACAAAAATTCATGCACTTTGATTTGTATAACGACACCTTCGAAGATTTTCTACACCTACTTCCTTCGGCTGCAACACTGTTAGAACTAGGTTGCGGACCAGGAAATGTGATCAAGTATTTTTTAGATCAAAATCCCGACTTAAGCATAACCGGTATTGACCTTGCGCCTGAAATGATTAAACGTGCCGAACAAATAAATCCAACGGCTAATTTCATCTTAGCAGACATTCGAAATCTAAGTGACTTTACAGCACAATACCATGCTCTAGTTGGCGCATTTTGTCTTCCCTATTTATCTCCATCAGACTTACCAAATTTCTTTTCATACATCAGTAGATTAACAAAAGAAAATGGGTATGCCTATCTAAGTTGTATGGAAGGAAATCCAAACAACTCGGGTTTCGAAAAGACAAGCTTTACGGGAGATGCCGAACTTTATATTTATTATCATGAGCGTTTGCAATTAGAAAAATTACTCGCAGATAATGCGTTCATAATAGAAAAATTCTACACAAAAGATTACCCAGAAACAGACGGAACGGTTACTACGGATTTAATTTATATAACAAGAAAAGTTTCGATCTCATGAAGTCTGAGCAAGTAATCATAGAAACTCCACGACTCTTACTAAGAGGGCTTATACTATCCGATGACAAAAGTATGTTCGAGCTTGATTCGGATATTGATGTCCACAAATACCTAGGCAACAACCCTATCAAAAGCATTGAAGAAAGTCGCAAAATCATTTCTGAAATTCAACAACAATACGAAGTAAATGGCATTGGTCGTTGGGCGATGATTGAAAAATCGACCAATCAATTCATAGGCTGGACTGGTTTAAAATTAATAACGGAACCAATTAATAATCACGTTAATTATTACGATCTTGGCTATAGATTAATTAAAAAAAACTGGGGGCGGGGTTTTGGTACGGAGGCAGCAAAAGCCAGCTTGGACTATGGTTTCAATACATTAGGCATAGAAACAATCTATGCCATGTCTGACATACAAAATTTAAGGTCCTTACACATATTACAAAAAGTCGGACTTCTGCCTATCGAAAAATTTTGGCATAATGGAGTTCAGAATGAATGGTTAAAAGTGGAAAGAAATAAAATACAATATTGACACCCATTAAACAACTAAAAGTATTAGCAACAGCCATCTACCCTTTTACTGAAGAAGAATGGACGAGGTTTGCTACATTATGGAAGCCGTTTGAAGCCAAGCGCAAGGAACAACTTACGATTCCGGGACAAACAGAAAAATACTTATATTTTGTTATTGATGGTGTTCAACGTGTTTTTTATTTTGATGATCTAAACAGAGAAGCAACAATTGTATTTACATATGCTCCGTCATTTGGTGGTGTATTAGATTCAATGTTGCAAGAAATGCCATATATATTTTGTTTTGAAACATTAACCCCTTCAAAATTTTTATGTGCATCCTTCAGTGAAATAAAAGTACTTAGTCAAGAAATGGTGGGCGTTGAACAGTTAATACAAAAAGGTCTTGTACAGGCGCTTTCAGGTGTACTTGAACGACTGGTTGAAGTGCAATCTTTTTCTTCAGAGGAGCGCTTTTTAAAGTTGTTGAAACGAAGTCCTCATATACTTCAATTAATTCCGCATAAATACCTTGCCAACTACTTAGGTATAGACCCTACTAATTTTAGTAAACTTATAAATAAGGTGCGTATTTAAAATGTTGGCAAATACCAAGAATTTAAATCAAACATAGAAGCAACTTTGTCTTATACCAACAATACTTCTATGAAAAATCTATCCTTCATCTCCATTACAAGCAAACGATATATATTATTCTCCCTTTTAAGTTTAGCATCTGTTAGCTTCATGGCATTTCACGCTCCACAATCGGTAATGGATTTAGTAAACGTTCAATTAAAGAACACCGATGCCTATAGCTCCATTAAAGGTATTTATGGAGGCGCTGGCTTAACTATATGCATTAGCCTTATATTTCTTTATAAAAACAATATAGAATTGGCGCTTATATTTTCAATGCTATTGTGGGGATTGTATGCCCTATCTCGCACGACAACAATCTTTATGGAGGGTCCATTGGGCACATTTGGAAATCAATGGATTGAAATTGTTTTGTTTACAATTGGTTTATTATTATTAGTTCTCAATAAGTTTTTAGCCATAAAATAATTTATCATGCCAACAATTAATTCTCATATCTTAATCAAAAATCTAGAAAGCAGAGTAGAATTTTCAATACAATTAGCTGTCACTGTTTTTCAAAATTTAGATTCAGAACTATTATTAAGTCCATCTGTTACGGGCGGTTGGAGCATTGCAGAATGCTTGGACCACTTAAATAGTTATGGCAATTTCTATCTACCTCAAATAAAATTGGGCTTAGATACTAGCAATGGTACTCATCCAACCGAATTTAAAAGTAGTTGGCTGGGAAACTATTTCAATGAATTAATGAAACCTAACAATAAAAAAATGAAAGCATTTAAAAAACATCTTCCTAAAAAAGATTTAGATACAGTTGCTATCGTTGCAGAATTTATTCATCAACAAGAATTACTACTTACCTATTTAGAGGCCGCCAAAATACATGATTTAAATAAAATAAAAATACCTATTTCTATATCAAGACTTATAATGAAAGGCATTTACAGCAAGCCAAGCGAAATATTTACTAATAACCTGAATATTTTTTCAAAAATGTATTCCTTTATTTATACTACTTTATTATATTTACTTATAGAGACTATTAAAATAAAAGATATATGGCAGAATTATCTACACAAGAAAAAGAACACGTTCAACTAGAATTGGACAAACTAAACGAAGCTGTAGCTAAAACTACAGATTTTTCTGAAAAGTTAGATTTAAAAGATAAAATTCACAACATGATGATGATCTTAAATGGTGTAAAACCTTATGGATCCATTCAATACTTTTGTGAAGGTTGCGGCTCTTAATGTGAACAACAAAGGCTACTACAGAACTCCCTTGTATGAACACAATACACGGGAGTTCTTTTTTTCAGCACACATGCTTTACCTATGAAAACATCAAGCCTAACTTTAGTATGCGGATTGCCTGGTTCGGGAAAAAGTTTTTTCGCTCAAAAACTCAGCGCACGCATAGATGCACTGTATTTAAACAGCGACGTACTTCGAAAAGAATTATTTCCAAGCAATAGAACGTATTCCGAAATCGAAAAACAACAGGTTTATAATACCTTGCTTGAAAGAGCAAGTCACGCTATTCAAACGAACAAATCTGTTGTGGTAGATGCTACCTTTTACAAAAACAATTTGCGTACCCCCTTCTACCAGCTTGCTAAACAGGTAAATTGTTCGCTTAAACTTTTCAAAATAGAAGCAGATGAAACCTTGATTCAAGAACGCACATCCAAAACAAGAGACGATAGCGAAGCAGACTTCCATGTGTATTTAAAACTCAAAGATGTATTCGAACCAATAGACATTCCTTTTTGTACGCTAAAATCCGAACGAGCAAATATTGAAACACTTTTATCTGATGCCCTAAACTATTTAAATCATGCTTAAAAAAGATATCGAACAACTGATTCAGCATGGTAGCTTTCCTTATGATCAAGAAGCAAAGGCAAGGCTGATTGAAACGTCTATTTCCTTTTTGATTTTAAAAGGTGCTTATGCCTATAAAATCAAAAAAGAAATCAAACTTTCCTTTCTTGATTTTTCATCTCTAAAACAACGTAAATTTTATTGCTACGAAGAACTACGTTTAAACAAACGTCTTGCGTCGGATATGTATATCGATGTACTGCCTATTTCAAAAACGGACAATCAATGGAGTATTGGGAAAACCGTTAAATCGATTGCTGAATACACGGTATTGATGAAACGCATCGATACAAAAAAACAATTGGATGTTTTGGTACATAATAAGTCGATCAAAGCACAATCGATCAAACAAATTGCCATACAAATTGCGCAGTTTCATAAAAAAGAGAAATCATTAAAACGTAACTACGATCCATTTTTATTATCCAGAGAGTTTGCCGATATACAACATTTTAAAACCACCATACAACAGTACGTTGGAAGTGATTATGTGGACCTAGTGGAACAATCTATACAACTCTCGAATATGATTGTGGTGTTGATGCAAGACTTCATCAAGGCACGCGCGCATCAAGGCAATTTAAAAGACTGTCACGGCGATTTGCACAGCAAAAACATATTTGTGGATACACAGCCCATTATATTTGATTGTATTGAATTTAAAACAGCTTTTAGAGAAATAGATGTATTGAATGAAATTGCATTCTTGTGTATGGACTTGGAATGTTCAAAAAATGAAAAATTGAGTAAAGTATTTTTAAGTACCTATTTAAAAGAAACAGATTATACATTTAAGCAAAACGAACAACAGTTGTTTTTATATTTTAAAGCTTATCGTGCATGCATTCGTGCAAAAGTTGCTGCCATCGCTTTATCACAAAACCCAACAGATAAAACAGCCATCAAGGAGATAAAACGATATACAATTGCAATGGCTCATTACTTGACAACAATCAGCAACTATCTATAAAACAAAAACTTAATGTGAATCAATTCAATTAAACAGATCAAATATGAGATTTTGAATGTTTTTTACTTAGTTTTGAGGCGTACACGAACCTTATATAAAGATGGAATCGAATTTAATAAGCACCGTTTTTTTACCTTTGGCTCTTGGTATTATCATGCTGGGTCTTGGTTTATCGTTAACAATTGCCGACTTCAAACGAATCGTTTTATTCCCCAAAGCGATGATTTTAGGCTCTATCACACAACTCATCGTACTACCATTGCTTGGCTTTGGCATTGCAAGTCTTTTACTAAGCGACAATCCAGAGTTAGCCATTGGACTTATCATTCTTGCTATGTGTCCAGGAGGTTCAACTTCAAATTTATTAACTCATCTTGGCAATGGTGACACAGCTTTGTGTATTTCGCTTACGGCAATTTCAAGCATTGTAAAAGTATTTACCATTCCATTAATGGTAAACTTTGCCATTCACAAATACTTAGGCGCCGATCAACAATTACAACTGGATGTTGTTTCTTCTATTATTAAAATTGTTGTCATCACCATTATTCCGGCATCTATTGGTATGATTATAAAAGCTTATGCAACATCATTTGCAGATAAAACACAAAGATCTGTTAAAATCATGTCGGCTGCGTTTTTATTGTTAATCATTCTTGCTACTATATTAAAAGAGCGCACACATGTTATTGAATACTTTACCATTGCAGGCCCAGCAGCATTGCTATTGAATCTTTCTGGCATGACCATTGGCTACTTCCTTCCTAAATTAATAAGCCTTTCGCGTCCACAACAAATCACTATTAGCATTGAAACAAGTGTTCAAAATGGCACGCTTGCCATAGCAATTGCAAGTAGTCCATTGATGTTAAACAATTCAACCATGGCTATACCTGCTGCGGTGTATAGCATTATCATGTTCATTACTGCGGGAATATTCATTTCATTCTTGAATAGAAAAAAAGCAGTTGCATAAAACGACATTCAATAGCATAAAAAAAGACACCTCACAAATCGGGGTGTCTTTTTTTATGCTATTTTAACGAGTGATTAACTCAGATTAAGCATTAGAATATACCGATGCTTAATCTGAGTTAATGGGTTGTTAGTTTATTAATTGTGTAGGATGATAGATAATGCGTTCTGACTCCAGCGGAGTCATATGTTTATAGAAAAAAAAACATTACAAGCATACCACGCGCGGAGCTCCGATTAGGAGCGACATTAAAAAAAGGTAGTGTCCCAATTAGTATATCTGTGATAAAGCCGTTTGTTACTTTTATTGGTGTAATGGACATTTATGGTGTTAAAAAATAGTCGTATTGCTCAAGTGGACATTTATGGTGGTGTTTAATTATACACTTTGTCATTTATCAAACTT
>JAYTLG010000286.1:0-31547 GCA_043729555.1 Cytophaga sp. | reverse complement strand
CTATCGGGACCACTTTTTTTGTACTTAGTTGAGATCAAATTGAAACTTAATAGAAGTTATTTTTCTTTTCGTAAACCGAACCTTTAGATCCAAACCATACCACTGCTCCATAACTAATTAATAAGATAAGGAAGGCGGAGATGATTGAATAATCTGTTAATAAGTAAACAAATATAAAAGGGATTACTGCACCGCCAAATACGGATGTTACTAATAAGCCACTTGCCTTTATAGAATACTTGCCCATGCCATCGATACCCATCGTAAATACGGTTGGCCAAATGATGGAATTACACAAACCAATCAGAATTAATAAATACAAAGCAGGATCAATGGTTTGTGTAAGGATGTGCTTCTCGTCGTTGTTGATGATGATGTAAACCAATAACAAAAACAAGGCAACTGAACCAGAAAGCTTCATGAGCTTGCGCGGACTTGTAGCTACAAATAGCAAACCAGCGCCTATGAAACGACCCAACAATGCCAAACCCCAATAATAGGGCATAAGTGACTCCCCTTTTTGTGAGATGTAATAGGCCAATGAAACTTCAGCACCCACATATAAAAACAAGGTAATAGCGCCATTCAATGCTTGGGGGTATTGTAAAATATTGGATCTTGGTTCTTTTTCATTTGGACGAATTAAAGGTGTTTGGTCCATGATATGTACTTTCGGAAGTTCAGAAAGTACTACTATAAGCATTAATAAAAACCATACAGAACCAAAAAACAAATAAGGTATTTGCACCAGACTTACTTTGTGTTCCATAATTTCGTCTGGAGACATGGTAACAATATGAGCGGGATCTAAGCCTGAAATGGATAAGAATAAACTGCCCGCTAATAGTGGTGCGAGAAAAGTACCGAATGAATTAAATGCCTGAATAAATGAAAGTTTTGCAGCGCCTTTACCACGCAAGCCCAATAAGGCAACATATGGATTGGAGGCTACTTGCAAAAATGTAAATCCTGCACCCAATACAAATAGCGCCATTATAAGTTTATAAAACGAATGGGACGCAGCAGCAGGATAAAACAAGAAACAGCCCAAACTAGCTAATCCTGCTCCGATAATAATGCCCTTTCTAAAACCAACAAGATTTATAATCGCCCCCGCAGGAATGGCGATAACAAAATAAATAGCGTAAAGAGCTAGATTAATACTTAAAGACTCATAAAAGCTCAACTTGAACACATCACGCAATTCATCAATTAAAGAAAAATTAAGTACGGTAATAAAACCCCACATAAAAAAGAGTGTGGAGAGCACAAGAAAAACCTTGGTGTAATTAATTGTCGTATTTCCAGTATTACTGTACATAAATTAAGGTTGTTTGTTATTAGATGAAAAAAAGATTTGTATTACCTACGAAAACCATATTGTTAAGTTCGAATTTTAATTTACTTATTTTAACAATATGAATAAAATGTCTGGACAATAATTTTTTATTTTCAATTGAAAGTATTAATTCGCAGGTATGATTTTATTTAATTCAACATTTAATTTAGATTCCGCAGTCGAAGCCGATTGGCTTGCTTGGACGAAAGAAGTATATTTCACAAACGCCTTAGATTCAGGATTTGTTGTTAGACATCACTTGCTACGTTTGAGATATGAGGAGGAAGGGAATGGCTGCACCTATAGTGCCCAACTGTACTTTGCAAACGATGAGCATTTCGAAAAGTTTCTGGAAAGCTGGGAAAACAAGGCAATGACAGTTTTAGCGAAGCGCTTTGGCCCTAACGTAGTGTATTTTCAAACCATGCTGGACGTAATCTTATAAAAAAGAACGTCGTGCATGGTTGATGCCCGACGTTCTTTTTATATTGACTTTGGCATTTAGTTGATAATATCGAAACCTGTATACGGCTGAAGTGCTTTTGGAATGCGAATACCTTCAGGCGTTTGGTTGTTTTCTAGTATAGACGCTACAATTCGTGGTAAAGCTAAAGCGCTGCCGTTGAGGGTATGTAACAATTGCATTTTACCATCCGCTTTGTATCGAAGCTTTAAGCGGTTTGCCTGGTAGTTTTCAAAGTTACTTACAGAACTAACTTCCAACCAACGTTTTTGCGCCGCAGAATACACTTCAAAATCAAAGGTTAAGGCAGATGTAAAGCTCATGTCTCCCGCACATAAATGTAGAATGCGATACGGCAATTCTAATTTTTCCAAGATACCTTGAACATGCTTTTTCATTTCTTCCAACAATGCATAGGATTGTTCGGGCAACGCAATTTGTACAATTTCAACTTTGTCGAATTGATGTAAACGGTTTAGGCCACGAACATCTGCACCCCAAGAACCTGCTTCTCTTCTAAAACAAGGCGTGTAACCTGTATTTTTGATTGGCAAATCTTCTTCTTTAATAATCATGTCGCGGTACAAATTTGTAATAGGCACTTCGGCAGTTGGTATAAGATACAATTTATCCTCTGTCGCAAAATACATTTGTCCGTCTTTGTCGGGCAATTGACCAGTAGCGTAGGCAGACGCTTCGTTCACCATAATAGGTGGTTGCACTTCCATGTAACCCGCATTGGTTGCTTCGTCTAAGAAGAAGTTTATCAATGCACGTTGTAAACGAGCACCTTTATTTTTGTATACAGGAAAACCTGCACCGGTGATTTTATTTCCTAAATCGAAATCGATGATATCGTATTTTTTAATCAAGTCCCAGTGTGGCTGTGCGTCGGCATGCAATAGTGGAATTTCGCCTGCAGCATATACATTCACATTGTCTTCAGCCGTGCGACCAGCAGGTACGCTGTGATGCGGAAGGTTTGGAAGTTTAAGAAGCGCAGCCGTAAGTTCTTCTTCTTTCGAAGCTTGAAGGTCTTGCAATTCTTTCGTTTTTGTTCTTAAATCTGAAGCAACTAATTTTTCCGCTTCGGCCTCCTCTTTTTTACCTGCCTTCATCAATTCGCCAATGGACTTTGCCTTTAAGTTGGCTTCAGCTAATAAAATATCGGAGTTATGCTGTAATTCGCGTCTATTTTGATCTATTTCAATAATTTGATTTACAATTTGCCCTGCATCGGCAAAATGTTTTTTCGTAAGACCAGCAATTACCAGCTCTTTGTTTTCACGGATATGATTGATTTGCAACATGTTGTTCTAAATATGTATGTTTCGGTTACAGGTTTGCAAGTTACAAGAAATACCGCTTATTAGAAATCAATTTTATTTTTAATAAAGAATTCAGTTTTTCTTACGTACCACTTGACAATAAGCCGAACTTCATCTATAATTGTAACATCAAATCGTAGTCAGTCACAATTTTCTGCTGCTCACCTACAATTTCAACAATCAATATCTTACGTTTTATTGTTTTAACCTCAAGGTTGCGCACGCAAATTCTGTACCATACGAATTAAAAAAATCCCACCTTTGAGCATAACAGCCTCTATTACATTACCACACATTTATGTACAACATTGAAGAATTAGATTTGAAGCTATTATCAGAATTACGTTTGATAGCTGAAAAAATGGATGTTTCGAATTTTAAAAAATTACAAAAAAAAGAATTGGTCTATAAAATATTAGACCATCAAGCTTTAAACCCCGCAGTTGCTGAAACTGCACGTAAAGAAGTAGCTAGCGCAAGTACTGCAAATTTTTCAGAAGCAGCAGACACGCCTAAAAAATCAACTACTGAATCAGAAGAATTAAATTTCAATCGCAATCCGCGCGCCAAACGTTCGAATGTGAAAGCTGCTGAAACAGCTGAAGACGATACATATATGAGTACATCTGAAACACCTGAAGAAACACCTAAACCAACACCAACGCCTAGAGCCGCAGTTGCTGGTAGAAGAGAACGTCAGTCTATAGTACCTACCGAAGAAGTGCCTTTGGAAAGAGAACGTACAGAACGTCCTGCTAGAACATCTTATTCAGAAGACCGCCCTACTAGAAATTATTCAGAAGACCGTCAACCACGTTCGTATTCTGAAGATCGCCCTTCGAGAGAAGAGCGTGCTCCAAGAATGTCTGATGAAGGTTCTGAAATGCTTGAACGTCCGATGAGACAACCAACAAGTCAACAATATTCTGTAAAAGAATTTGATGGTGTAATTGTAAACTCGGGTGTATTGGAAATTATCTCTGAAGGATATGGTTTCTTGCGTTCACCAGATTATAACTTCATGGCTAGCCCTGATGATATCTACGTTTCTCCATCTCAAATAAAATTATTTGGATTGAAAACAGGCGACACCATTGCTGGTCAAATTCGCCCTCCAAAAGAAGGTGAAAAATATTTCGCTTTATTAAAAGTAGATACCGTTAACGGAAAAACGACCGAACAAATTCGTGATCGTATTCCGTTTGAATATCTAACACCTATATTTCCACAAGACCGCTTAAACCTTTCTACTACGCACAATCAATTGTCGACACGTATCCTTGATATGTTTGCACCAATTGGTAAAGGCCAACGTGGTATGATTGTAGCACAACCTAAAACAGGTAAAACGGTGTTGTTGAAAGAAATTGCAAACGCAATTGCAGGCAATCACCCAGAAGTACATTTGATGATTTTATTGATTGATGAACGTCCAGAAGAAGTTACAGACATTGCACGTAGCGTTAAAGCAGAAGTTATCTCTTCTACCTTTGATGAACAAGCAGATCGTCACGTAAAGGTTGCAAGCATGGTGCTTGAAAAAGCAAAACGTATGGTTGAATGCGGACATGATGTGGTTATCTTATTAGATTCAATTACACGTTTAGCAAGAGCATACAATACCGTAGTTCCATCTTCAGGTAAAATTCTTTCAGGTGGTGTGGATGCAAACGCTTTACACAAACCGAAAAAATTCTTTGGTGCAGCACGTAACGTAGAGAACGGTGGTTCATTAACCATCATCGCTACAGCATTAATCGAAACAGGTTCTAAAATGGATGAAGTTATCTTTGAAGAATTTAAAGGTACGGGTAACATGGAACTTCAATTGGATCGTAAGTTGGCGAACAAACGTATTTACCCTGCAATCGATGTACCTGCATCTGGTACTCGTCGCGAAGATTTATTAATTGATAAAGACGCACTTTCTCGTATCTGGATCCTACGTAAATACATGTCGGATATGAACTCGATTGAAGCAATGGATTTCTTAATTGATAGAATGTCTAAAACGAAAAACAACGATGAGTTCTTGATTTCCATGAATGGGTAATTAGAACTTCGTTTAAATAATTAAAATGTCCCGATAGCTATCGGGACATTTTTGTTTTATGGTTGACATGGTTTTTAAACCGCTCAGCCGCGGCGGAGGGCGCAAAATTTTTTCGAAAAGTACGCAAAGCTATAATTGCAGCGTTCTTCGCTGGCATAAACAAAAGCTTGCGCCAGCACTATTCTCCAACTAGAATGTTCGCCGTTGTTGGTGTTTCCGCCAGCTGTAATGCTTATTTAGTGAAGATAAAACAATGCGGATCACCAACAACTATAGGGTTTCTTTGCCACCCTTGCGAAAAAACGTTGCGCACTTTGCTGTTAAATAGGCCGATGACCATTATACTTATACACATATAGATTAGACTCAGCTCAAACTTTTTATTTTTGTCATTCCTACTAAACCCTTTTTATGAAGCTTTGTATTGCCGAAAAACCAAGTGTTGCCAAAGATATCGCCGAAGTACTCGGTGCTAAAAAACGCAACGATGGCTATTGGGAAGGCAATGGCTATCAAGTCACCTGGACATTCGGGCATTTTTGTACGCTGAAAGAACCACACGATTATTTAGACCGTTGGAAAATGTGGCGCTTGGAAGATTTGCCCATGATACCACCCAGCTTCGGAATTAAGTTAATCGACAACTCGGGTGTTAAAAAACAATTTAAGGTAATTGAAAGATTGGTCCATGCTTGTGATGAAGTTATCAATTGCGGGGATGCGGGCCAAGAAGGAGAGTTGATACAACGTTGGGTATTGTTGAAAGCAAAGTGTAACAAACCCGTTAAACGTTTGTGGATTTCTTCGCTTACAACTGAAGCAATCAAAGAAGGGTTTACAAAATTAAAAGAAGCTGAACAATACAACAATCTATATGCAGCCGGTAGCGCCCGCGCCATCGGCGATTGGTTATTGGGCATGAATGCGACACGTTTGTTTACCAAAAAATTCGGACAAGGGAAAATTGTATTGTCGATTGGTCGTGTGCAAACGCCAACGCTGGCAATGATTGTAGCACGACAAAAAGAAATCAATGCATTCGTTTCAGAAGAGTATTGGGAATTAAAAACCCTTTACCGCGAAACAGAATTTACCGCGACCATCGAACGATTGAAGTCGTTGGAGAAAGCAAATAAAGGTTTAGATTATTTAAAGGAACATCCATTTGTCGTTACAGCCTTTGAAATTAAAGAAGGAAAAGAAGGCAATCCAAAATTATATGATTTGACTTCGATACAAGTTGAAGCAAATAAAAGGTTTGGTTACTCTGCAGAAGATACCTTGAAATATGTGCAGACTTTGTACGAAAAAAAATTCGTCTCCTACCCAAGAGTCGATACCACCTACCTTTCAGAAGATTTACATCCGAAAGTAAAAGGTATATTAGAAGACTTAAAAATCTACTCCGCATTAACAGCACCCGTGCTTGCAAAACCCATTCCGAAGTCAAAGGCAGTATTTGACGACAAGAAAGTAACGGATCACCACGCCATCATTCCTACAGGCGTTGCACCTTCGTCTAATTTACAGATTGAAGAAAAACGGATTTACGATTTAATTGCACGCCGTTTTATTTCTGTATTTTATCCAGAATGTAAGGTCTCGAACACAACTGTGTTGGGCACCGTAGGACAAATTGAATTTAAAGCATCCGGAAAACAAATCATTGAGCCGGGTTGGAAAGAAGTGTATGCGAATGATAAAAATGACAAGAAGGAAGAAGAAGGCGACGAAGAAAAAGTAATGCCGAACTTTGTGGTGGGAGAGACTGGTCCGCACGATCCAAAAGTGCACCAAGGAAAAACGTCGCCACCAAAAGCCTATACCGAAGCAACCTTATTGCGTGCTATGGAAACCGCAGGCAAGCAAGTGGAAGACGAAGAAATGCGCGAGTTGTTAAAAGACAATGGCATCGGCCGACCGTCTACACGCGCCAATATTATTGAAACACTTTTTAGGAGAAAATACATTGAGCGTAAAAAGAAAAATATTTTTGCTACGCAAACAGGCATGGATTTGATTGACTGCATTCATTCAGAATTACTGAAAAGTGCAGAGCTTACTGGGAATTGGGAACGCAAGTTGCGCTTGATGGAGAAGGGCGAATATCAATTGGAAACCTTCAAGCAAGAGTTGATTGATATGGTGACCGATATTACCAAAGAAGTAAAAAGCAATTCGTACAAAGCAATTTACATTGCGCCTGAGAAATCAAAAGCGCCAGAAAAAACAACAAAATCTGCTACTCCGAAAGATGATAAACCTAAAGAGACGAAAGAGAAAAAGCCGAAAGAAGATGTTGCGATAGACACCTTAAAATGTCCCAAGTGTAAAGAGCATTTACTACGCAAAGGCAATACAGCCTATGGCTGCGCGAATTATCAAGTATGCGGATTTAAAATTCCCTTTGTTATGTTGGGTAAAAAATTGAGTGAGAAAAATATTTTTGATTTGCTCAGTAAAGGAAAAACTGCTAAACTAAAAGGCTTCGTAATGCCAGGCACCGATAAAGAAGTGGAAGGGAAATTGGCAATGAACGGAAGTTTTAATTTGGAGCTGGAGTAATTTCGGATTTTGTTGAGCAAAGATTTATTTCTGAGTATAATCCCGTAGGGATGAAATATTGGTAGCAAAAGATGATAAACATAAAAACACCTTACGAGTCCCATCGGGACGACATGTAGTAAAGTGCTGTTGGTCGCTCCTGACGGAGCTTCGTGCGTTTATTGTTTTGTAGAATTGTATTACTACCAACATTCCGCCCCGCTGGGGCTATTAAAATATATTCGCAAAACTGAAATAGAACTTTCTGGCGCGAGTCTTAGCGCAGCGTGACTCGTGTCTATTATTTTTGCAGTCTCTGACTGCATTTTGATTAGATTGTCACGTACTCTAAGAAAAGGAAGGCTGCGCTAAACTATGGTTGGGAAGTTTAAAGCTTTTCCTTTAATACAGAAGCACGCGTATCATATTCTTCTTCACTAATAATTCCATTCCCCTTCAATTTATGAAGCATTAAAAGTTCTTCAGATATATCTTTAGAGTCTTTTACCCATACTGTCTCGTGGGAAGATACCAGTACCACGATTAAACCTATTATTGGACTGAGTATAAGTGAAACAAAAAAGCCACCGAAAAAACCTATTTTTCTATTTTGTCCTATTGCACCAACAAGTGCACAAACTAAAAGATATAAAATAATTAAAACTTCCATTGTTTATATTTAGTAAATTGAATCTAAATATAAGCAAAAAATACATAATTGCTCTTCCGCTATCCTGAAAATCCAAATCGCTATATGCACATTATTTGGTTAGTTTTACACTTGTAGAATTTTGAAGTTTTTGATTGCATTTTGTCGTGGACGAAACTTAAAATAATTTAATTTCACAACCTACTTATAAATCCACAACAGCGTAGGCTTTGTTTTCTTTTTTAACAAGGCATCTAAATTCGTCATCATACTATCTGATACCACCGGACAACCAAGGCTCCAGCCCATAGATAAATGTAAGGGATATATTTCAGATTCTGAAACAGGTGTATAGGAATGCAACACAACCACCCGATTGTATGCATTGGAGTTTGTAGATTCCAATCCGTGCATTTTATAATGAACATGAATACCCCATTGACTGTACGAACGAATGCCAATTTTATATTTCCCTACGGAGGTGCAATAACTACCTTCTTCGTTGCTAAAAACAGGTGTTGTAGTTGTACTGCCTTTGCCCATTCCATGACAGCAAAGACCTTCGTATAATACTTTTTTGTTTTTAAAATCCCATACAAAAAACCGGTTTTTGCCCGAGTGTACACTCATGTCTACAAAGAAACACGTTGTTGTATCGTAGCCATTCTTTTTACAGAACTTGAATGCTTCGACCACTTTAGCGCTATCTACTTTTTCGTAAACAGTATATTTATTTTTGCTATTCGAGCATGTCGCTAGCAAGAGGATGCAAAAGGGAATAAAGAGTTTAAGCATAAATAGATGATTTATATCTGTTAAACGAAAATGGTGTAATCTGTATCTACTCATAATGCGAAGTAAAGAAAAAGATACAGCTTTGGAAAAAGTATATTTATATCCGTAGAATTAGTGAAGCGCTCTAAGGATTTTTAAATAAGAGAGCGTCTTTGACACAATTTCATTTTTTAGATCATGTAGAGCGGCATGCTAATTCTACAGATAGGGAAATTGTGGCTCAACACAGCAGTCCACTTATTACCTGGGTTTGTTCGTAGAACATCTTCGTTATTCAGGCTATCTGCGGTGGTGGATCCATAGAGGGTGAAAAAGCTAACCAACAGACAATTTTTTTTTGGTAAAGGCTAGTACTTCTTGAATTAAAACAGATTTTACAGAAAAAGGTGCATTTTACCCATAGCCATAATTCTGCAAAATAAGTTTAAAAAGAGGGCCAATGTTGTTATACCAAAGACCCTCTTTTTTTAATTTATTTTTACTGGAACAGCAATGATTTCTATTTGTTCTGTACAATCAATTTACGATATGCAACAGTCTCTGCATTTTGGAATTTAACCAAATATACGCCATTCGAAACATTGCCTATTGAATAAGACCCCTTCGATTCCAAAACAGGTTTTGTCCAGACTTCTTTACCTTGACTATCAATTAGTATTAACACTCCCTTGTTTGTCAAATCGGAAGTTTGAAAATTAAACTCCTCTTCAGTTACTGGATTTGGATATAAATCAAAATGCAACGCTGCACTTTTTGTCGCCACACCCAACTGGCTTGAAGGGTCACAGTAATAAATTTCTGAAAAAGCCTCCGCTTGTCCTTTCCATACAAGGGCAGGTACTCCCTGTGAGAGATATTCCATCTTCAATTGATCTTCATCCGTTGAATTGTTCGTTATATTTTGGGTAGTGCTACCATCATACAAATAAACGTCCCAGTCTTGACCATCATATTGCAACCAAGCTACGCAATTTTGCATTGCCACAAGATTCTTCTTTGGTGCGTCTGTATTGGTCACCAAAACCCTAACACCGACACTACTGCTTGTATAGAAATCTTTTTTATAGACAACTACATTTTCTTCTAAACCGGTTTTAGTAAAATAAGCGATATGCGTAAAACCACCGCCCAAACCATTTGCACATACGTCATAATCGGCTACATTATTTTGTGAAATATTTTCACAAGTGTTTAAACTGTTGGCATATACGGTAGCTACAACTTCGGAATTGTTACCAACGATATCTTCCTTTATCTGAACCATTGCACCAGCTCCTCTTGTTTCATATTGCGCAAACGAGGTTGTATTATCAACACAATAACCATACGAAAGCGAAAAGACCGTTCCATTCCTAATTAATTCGTTCGGATAGCGCTTCCCTATCGTATAGGCTACATACCAAAAGGGTGTTCCATTATTCATTTGAAGACCGCAGGTACTGCAATTATCTATGCCTGGTCCACCCAATTCACTAGAAGCATCGCGAGTAGTTGCATTATAATAAACAAAAACGTGATCTACAGATGCTATTTTCTGTGACCAAACAATACCAAGATTTGAAATGAAGGATTGCCCTTGATCTACTACATCATTCGTAATATAATTGATTGTTGCCGGCGCGTCTACAGTACAATAGGCTACTTCATAATCCACCCCATCCCAATGCAACCATGTAAGCAAAAGAATATAGTTGCCAGAATTGTTTAGATCTGCCCAACCTAAATGAGGCAATATGTCGGCCGTTGAATTACTTGTAACGGCAATTTTAGTATTGTTGCTCGTATTGTACAAATAAATTTCTTCATCCCCATCATCGTGTTGCCACACAACATAATGATCTTTAATGAAAGGCAAGGTGTCCCTTCCAGAAAGATTTGAAATAGGCAGTATGGTTTGTGAATAAAGTGTAGTAGATAGAAAAAGGAATACTATACACGAAAAAAAGGAGTTCAACATAGTTTTAGGGAATATATAAATTTTTATTTTTTTATCAATTAATACCAAACACATTTTTATTTGCCTACAGAATTTGCTGCTGCTCTGTCTTTTTGCAGTGGTTGTGTCTTTTACAACCACTTGTAGAGATGAGCCTAAAAGACACAACAGCATCCGTATTAAGAATAACAATTAAGAAACAGAGGTAACATTTACAGACTACCGTTTAAATATTTTTGACATAAAACATTCACTGTATGATGTTTGTAAATATACATGTAGAAAATTATTGTTCCTATTGATACCAATTTTTTTACCATACAGCAAAATAATAAAAACAAGGGCTGCACCTATAACTTGAACGAACCCCATTTAACGTTAAAGATGGCGGTGCTTGTTTGTTTGCAAGCGAAACCCAAATTTCAATATTTATATACATTTACTTTTTTATCCATGAATATTTTAACAGTTTTGCCCGCGAATATATTTAACGGGTATATTCAATAACCCTTTATTCTTTAATCTTAAAATGAACGAAATGACAGAGCTTGCTGCACAGCAAGTAGAGCTCACCCATGCCATAGATACGGTTTGGGTAGCAATTTGTGCCGCACTTATCTTTCAGATGGAAGGTGGTTTTGCCTTACTGGAATCTGGATTTGTGCGATCTAAAAACTCGATTAGTATTATTGCCAAAGTGATGATCGACATCATGTTTGGGGGCATTGCATTTTATGCCATTGGCTTTGGAGTAGCTTATGGTGAATCGAATGGTTGGTTTGCGATGGGTTTTGGAATTCCTGAAGGCGACATGGGATTAGGCCTCACCGTGTCGAATAAGTTGTTCTGGTTTATACAAATGGGCTTTGCCATCGCTGCAATATCTATTGTATCGGGCGCTGTGGCCGAACGTATGAAAATTTGGGCGTACGCGTTTTTCGTTATCATCTTCTGCTCTGTTATGTATCCGGTAGCTGCCAATTGGGTGTGGAATCCAAATGGTTGGTTGGCACAGTTGGGCTTTAATGATTTTGCTGGATCCGCTGCGGTGCACGCCATGGGTGGCTTTGCAGGCTTGTCAGCAGCAATTGTACTTGGTCCGCGCATTGGCAAATACAATGCCGATGGCTCTATCAATCCAATACCAGGCCACAATTTAACCTTGTCGGCCGTTGGTGCATTTATACTTTGGTTTGGTTGGTTTGGGTTTAACCCAGGTTCCACCTTGGCTGCCGTTGGTAAATGGGAGTTGATTGGCACAGTAGCAACAAATACTTTTCTAGCTTCGGCAATGGGTGGTATATCAACCATGACGTATACGTTTTTACGTTACAAACGCATCGATATAACGATGGTGATCAATGGTGTGTTGGCAGGCTTAGTTGCTATTACAGCGGGCTGTAATGTGGTGAGTGCAAACTCGGCTATCGTTATAGGTTTGATTGCAGGTATCTTAATTGATGTAGCAGTTGTACAGATTGACAAAATGAAAATCGACGATCCCGTAGGGGCGATTGCTGTACACGGTGTGAACGGTTTCTTCGGCACACTTGCTGTTGGTTTGTTTGCAACCAATGGCGGCTTGTTTATTACGGGTGACGCCCATTTGTTGGGCGTGCAAGCATTGGGTGTTACTGTTATTGCAGCATGCTCGTTTACCGTAACGTACATTGTTTTTGTAATATTGAAGAAAACAATTGGCATACGTTTAGCCGAACGCGAAGAACTAGCAGGTACCGATGCCGTTGAGTTTGGTGTTGAAGCATATACAACAATTGAATAAAACTACAACGTAGTATGAAAAAAATAGAAGCAATTGTAAAGCCTTCAAAGTTGAAAGCAATACAAGCAGGATTAATACAAGCAGGCATTCCATGTATGACGGTAGTGCCTGTAAAGGGGATAGGCTTACAACAAGGCTTTCCTGAAATATATAGAGGTGCAGAAAAGTCAATCGTCTTGCTTCCCAAAGTTATGATTATGTGTGTGGTGAGCGATGAGAATTTAGAAAAATGCATTGACGTAATTTTAGAAAATGGTTCGGAAGGCAAAGTTGGCGATGGTAAAATATTTATTTACGATGTGTTAGATGCCATCCGTATGCGCACAAAAACAAGAGGCGTAGAAGCAATACGATAAATTATTACGAGTGCAGCATACTATAAAGTTTTATTGAAAAGCGTCTCCGGATCGATTTCTTAAAGGAACGAATCGGAGACGCTTTTTATGCTATAGGCTGAATCTAAATAAGAGCGTATATTTCTTAATAGTATGAATAATGTCAAATTAAAATGCTTTTTTCGAAGTAGATGAAAATCGAAAGGAAGTTAAGATTGCGGCTATTTTTAATACCAATCGAAATACAGAAAAATATCCCAGATTGTCTAATCTTCTATAAATGCACCTTTATTATTGTCCGTTACTGATTATTTCTCATTTCGCGATTTGCGAAATGAGAAATAATCAGTAACTTTATATTATGAGAAAGCATAATGGCATGCGCCCCCAAGATATTGTTATTTTATTGAAAATCATTTCAATAGGTGAAGAACCATGGCAATTGACTGGATTGTCAGTGGGATTAGGCATCAGCATTTCCGAAATTTCTGAATCACTTCATAGAAGTCAATTAGCGGGCTTAATTGATTCTTCGAAGAAACGAGTGAATCGGCAAAATTTAAGTGAATTTTTAGAGCATGGTGTTCGTTTTGTTTTCCCTCAACAACCAGGAGCAATGGTTCGAGGAATCCCAACAGCACACGCACACCCTTTTATGAAAGACAAATTTATAAGTGAATTAAATTATGTTTGGCCGGACAACAAAGGTGGGGTGATGGGCTTATCGGTTGAACCATTTTACCCAAAACAGATTGAGGCTGTTAAAAAAAACGAACAGCTTTATAAATTATTAGCATTGGTTGATGTATTACGAGTAGGTAAGGTTAGAGAAATAGCTGTAGCGGCAAACGAATTAAAAAAAATTATTTTGCATGAGTCATAAAACTAATACGCTGCGAATTAAAGCCGTCTCGAATGCTTTGGAAGCACTGAATCAGAAAATTGTTTTTGTCGGCGGCGCAACAATATCGTTGTATCCAGACAGGCCTGTATTTGAAGTTCGACCAACAGCTGATGTTGATGTACTAATTGAAATACTAAATTATAATGAAAGATCTATTTTAGAAGATAAATTAAGATTAATAGGTTTCGCTCACGATATTGAATCAGGGGTTATTTGTAGATATCGATTACAAGGAATCATTGTTGATGTTATGCCAACAGACGACCCCTCAATTGGTTTTGGCAACAAGTGGTATTCTGAAGGATTTAAAAATGCTATTGATTATGTATTGGATGAAAACTGTACGATAAAAATTTTAAGCGCTCCATTTTTTATAGCAACAAAAATTGAAGCCTACAAAGGTCGCGGCAAAAGTGATGGCAGAACGAGTCAAGATTTTGAAGATGTTATTTATCTTCTAGAAAATAGAGAAAATCTGTGGAATGAATTAGATAAAACTGAAGGCGAATTAAAAACATATTTAAAAACGGAATTTCAATTACTCATAAAAAATCCCAATATTAAAGAGTGGATTGAATGCCATATCGAAAGAAGTACGCCACCGGCAACAGAAGCTATTTTAAAAGAGCTGAATTTTTTTATTGGAAGTTAGGTCGAACTGTCCACTGTGTCGTAGATCAAGTGCTGTGTGATGTTTAATTCATATGTTGTAATCATTATTTGGCAAATATTAAATGTATACGCCCACAGGTTTTCGATTTTGTTAAACCTTAATTAATTTTTTAACGGCTACTTCGCCAGCAGAATTAATTACATGAATTAAATAGGTGCCAGATTTCAATGCGCTAACATCAATTGTTGCAGACTCACCCTCTACTTTTTTTGAAAGAACAGTTGCACCCAAAACATCGTAAATGGTTACTAGATAGGTATCGTTTTTTAAGAAAAGCGTAATGTCTGATTTGGACGGATTTGGTGCAAACGAAAACAAGACGGGCTTTGCTTCTGGCTCTGCAACGGCTGTAGAAACAGATGTGCCAAGTACCAAATAGCTTGGCGATTCGGATACACGAATGCTAACAGAACCATTACTTGCCGTAAGATTTGCTGTAGCTCCCGTGCGACTATTATTCTCGAAGGTCACATATGTTGCAGTAGTTGCAGCTCCAACAGGAAAGGAATAATTGCTCACCACTGTATTGTTTGAGGTAGGGCACCAAACAGCATAGGCTATTTGGTTGTTACTATTAGTAAATTTATATATCCAAACATTGGTATTGCCAGAATTCACAATCTCTGTAAAGCTGAAATCTTTAAGCGTATTGCGCATGGTGTAAAGCGCATACCAAACCGGATAAGGCTCAGGTGCTATTGTTACTTTATTCACTGCATCATAGCCACCTTTATTTACCATACCAGACGAGTTGTATAAACCAGCCTCTGTTTCAGAAAAATTAGAATGCCTCAACATATATTGTTGCATTTTATTTAACCCTGCGG
Source organism: Cytophaga sp. (assembly GCA_043729555.1). Classification (GTDB taxonomy): domain Bacteria; phylum Bacteroidota; class Bacteroidia; order Cytophagales; family Cytophagaceae; genus Cytophaga. The sequence goes on along the minus strand of JAYTLG010000286.1, from coordinate 15,918 downwards.
CCTTACCTATTAAGAAGCTTCGTATCGTTAAATTAGATTGTGTTTCGTATTTAGTTTGACCAGCAATGGTTGGCACAATTTGATTTGAAACCGGACTTGTACCATCCGTCACCAAACAAATATCGTAGCCAAACTCCGACAGCCAAACTTCTTTCTCTGGCCAATACCTGTTTTTAAAATCAATGAAACTTTTTAGTTTCTCATACAACTGATCTGCCTCGGGGCTTATGCCTGTTGTTGCAGGAATGGCGGTTTGTCCGCCCGCATCATTACAATAATGGTGAATGTTAATCACATCCCATATAAATTTTTTGTCGGCACGTTTGTAATAACACCAGTGGGCCATTGCCTTTATGTAACTTGTATCAATACCAATGATTGCCGCATTAATTAGTTTGAAATTGGGATCTGCATTTTTAATACCAATGTTTGGGCCAAGCGTATTTTCATGTCCATCATAATCGGCACTGCTCATAGCTGCGTATTCATAAGGAGAAAAATATCCTGCGCGACCTTTCCAAAATTTATTATTTTCATTTCCATTTTCAACCGAATTTAAATAGCCCAAGCCAGATGCAGCTGTTGTTGATGTATTTACTCTTAATCTACTCTGAGCTACAGCAACATTTCCATAACGTGCAGCAAGTTGAAATAGCGCATCGCCATGTTCAATGTATGAAGCAGGATTCTCGGGATCTGCACCCGTTGCAATAGGTTTGATATTGTCGGCATTGGCAATACTGCTATTTGCATTGATGAAACGTTGCGAATTTCCTTGCACTGCCCAAAATTGATGATAGCCATTGTCTTTCCAATATTTCATAAATAGATCGTAGCCACCGCCACCAAACGAAAAAGTGTTGTTTGGAAAGGCATTTGTGATATCTGTATCAAAATATTTTAAGTCTGAATAGGCTCTATGAGTACCCGAAACAGAATAGATATCTGTTGCAAATTCATTACCGATAATATTGGTACCTGCATAATTCCACATGTTCGGTCGTTCGGGTTGAACGCCCGTTGGTATTGGGTCTGCAACGATAGGTTGAATGGTAGAGCCATAGAACATAAGCTCGCGAATTGAAATACCTACCGAGTTTACCTGTAATTTTATGAAGCGCGTTTTCTTTGGAGTTGCAAGCGTTTTGCTCACCCACGACTGATAGCCATTGGCTTCTATGGATGCAAAAGGAGTGGTTTCCCATGTTGTAGGCGTACCTGCATAAAATGCAGCAAAGTTACCCACCGAACCATTGTTGATGTAGTAATAAACATCTGTGAGGGTGTATTCTCTTTTAAGATCAATAACTACAATCATGGGTATATATAAATCTACCCGTTGCGAACCATTTGATTCAATAATCGTGAAGGGTGGCAACAAGGCACCATCTGCATCGCTTGGCAAATTTGGATTTGCCTTTGGGTTATACAAGGCTTGTTGATCAATTAAATAATTTTCATTGCCTTTAACAGTTATGTTGGTTAGCATGGCTTTAGTAAGCGTTATTTTCTGTGCATGTAGCAAATTTGAAAACAGAACGAAAAGTAAAAGTGTATATATCTTATTCATATTTAATATGTTAAAAGTATTTTGTACGAAGTTATCGATAATAAATCGAATATTTATTTGCGACGAGCACAATTTAACGCCCCGCATGCACCCGTTATCAATGCGCCATCCGTTTGATTGCATTATTGAACAGGTTGCAAACGCTTTTCATTAACAAACTGATTTTTCGAATGGAACTTTATTGAGCTGAATTACTTTATACTTATTCCTCCTAGAAAGTTCTGCGCCGCATGAAAAAACTTAAAATTAGCATACTTGACCAATCGGTTGTACAAAAAAATAAAACACCAAGGGAAGCCATCGACGAAACTGTTGCCACGGTGAAACTTGCAGAACAACTAGGCTATACGCGGTTTTGGGTCTCGGAACACCACAACTCTACATTTATTGCAGGTTCAACACCCGAGTTGTTGATGGTGAAGTTGGCAGAGGTCACAAAACACATACGCATAGGTTCGGGCGGTATCATGCTTCCAAACCACAGTGCCTTGAAAGTAGCAGAGAATTTCAGAATGTTAGAAACACTGTTTCCTGGCCGTATTGATCTGGGAATGGGGAGAGCACCAGGCACCGACCGACTTACGTCGTCCTTGTTAAATCCATCTAACGATTTTGCAGAAGAAAGTTATTTGCGCCAATTAGACCATTTGCAAAACTTCTTTTCGGATACGGCTTATACAAGAGACAACAGGCAGATTTTAGCCGTGCCGCAGTGCGATACAATTCCGCAGCAATGGATTCTGAGCTCAAGTGGCGGCAGTAGTCTCATCGCTTCTAAATTTGGTCTAGGACTTGTTGTGGCAAAGTTTATCAATGGCATGGTTACACCCGAAGTGATTGAAGCCTATAAGAAAAACTTCAAGCCTTCCGACACCTTCCCCGAACCACAAGCACTACTTTCCATTTTTGTATTGTGTGCAGACACCGAACAGAAAGCAAAAGAGATGCGGAAGTTTATGGATTATATTTTTATTCAATTTGAAAAAGGAAACTTCCATGACTTTGGCGATTATGAAAGTATTCAAACCTATGTATTTACGAGAGAAGAACTGCAGCGCATCGAATACAACAGCGGACGCATTATTTCAGGCACCCAAGCATCGGTCAAAAAACAGTTTGAGTCATTGGCAGAAACATTTAACGTAGATGAAATCATCATCTCAACAATGGCAGGCAATGCCGAAGACCGCAAGCGCTCGTTCGAATTGATTGCAGAAGCTTTTGAGTTGGGAGAGGCGAAGTAATTTATATGTTGCTTTTTCTTTTATTCTACACAAGGCAGATCTATTTCAATAAACCCTTATTACAGCATTCATACAAACCATCAATTTGGCATCGATAGAGCATGTGACCAGTACCACACGAATAATATTGAAGGTATTTTTTGTCGGCCAGTTCAACATAGTTTAAGGCCGTTTGAAACTGGCCTTTTTCAATATATATTTTTGCCAAATACATACATGCTGAATTTTTATAATGGGAAGAATAACTTCCGTAACCATATGAATTGGTTGTAGTGTCTCCCGGAATATCAGACGAATACCTGTAGGTAAGATTATACGCTGCCAAATCAGAGTTCATTATTTTCAAAAACAGGTTTTCGGAATCTGCCGTTTTATGAATATCCCATAGCGCACAAGCAAGCATAAAATAGTCATCATAATTTTTTTCTGTCGGTTCAGCCGAAATTAGTTTCTGATGTTTTTTATAAAAGCGATAATTTTCTTTTGTCGAATCACGCATGAGTAAATAATCGCAACTCGACGTAAATGTTATGATAGCTGTAGAGTCCAAATGAAACGCCGGGATGGAATCGATTTGTACTGTAAACTTCGTACTGTCTTGCGCGCTGCACAATTGCGTTGTTAGTAAAAATAACAAGAACGCGAATGTTAGTGTATGATTGCTCTTTTTCATTTTGATCTATTAAATTTAGACTTTCATTAATATTATTTTCGCCGTTGTTGGTGTTTCTGCCTGAGCAAATATTTGATAGAGAACAAAAGACAACGCAGACCACCAACAACCTGTAAACTCAACCCAGCCGCTCAATCGCCTCTTTTAATGTTCCAACAAAATTGATTTGTCGATACTTATTGCTTTCAAATACGAAGTCCTTGAAGCTTTTACTTTCGTATTTTTTAAAATCACCAACAATAGCAAGACGCATACGATAGTTCGAAAACTTTTGAAGTATTTCGCCTGCAATACCTGTTTTCAGATCGAAGAAATTCGGCGTAATATTCTTTTCATGAAGAATTATTGCATCAAAGCCTTGATAATAAATATCTGCCATTAGATTTAATGCATCTTCAATTTTAGCAATGACAATACGTTCAGAAACCACTTCTGCTATTTTTATGGAGTGATATTGGTGGAGTTGGATTTTCATTTTGAATTGGTGATTGGACAAGATAAAAATTTAAATTAAGCTAGATATTTTTTCAAAATTTTTTTAGTTGAATTTTTTAAATCTTTCATATTATGTTTTCTACCTAGCAGTTTTCCATCTGATATAAGTTCATTAAAAATTTCTTGTTTAATATTTTCAGGCATATATTTTCCTTGACCGCCAAATGCAACATGAGTCTTATCTCAAAATACATGAAGTTTTTTCATATATTGACTTGTGAGACTTTCAATCAACAAACTATTTATAGTTACCATTGTGTTGTTATCAATAGGGCAAACCCACGCATCTCCTTTAAAATTATTTACTGGTGCAATTAGAACCTCATCCTTAATTCCGAAAAAATCTTTTTCTAAATATTCGTCTTAAAGTTTCATTTTGAACTTTTATTAATTGAAATACGCCAAATTATACTACCCCAAATAGGAAACGTAATTCTGACCTTATACTTGATGAATATATTTCAGCACTTGTTTTTCTCAAGGTTAAGGCATATTCACTTTCAATTCTTGCAAATTTGTCTTCACAATTACTACAAAAGAAATTGGCAACAATTAATGGGTGGCGATTTCTATCTATTTCTTCCTCTGTTAAATCTCCATATATTTCTTCTGTAGGAACTGATCGTCCAAAGTGAGATTTAGTGTCGAGTCCTTTTATAACAAAGCCAAGTTCATAATTTCTGCTTTTATGCCTATCAATATTTTCTATCCGCTTTAAAAGGAAATGCGGAACTATATGCGAACCCAATTTATCAGTAGGTTTCTCTTGACACAATAGACACTTATTCATTTTTATGATTAAACTAAAATGTCTAATTGAGCTCATTCCCCAAAAAAAGAACGGCCTTGACACCTCCATCAAAACCGTTCTTTCTCTCGTCTAAATACTATGTACTATATACTTTGTACTTCTCTCGTCTAGAAACTAGCACCTAGTAACTAAAACCAGCCCCAAGCAACTAACAACTCGAAACTACCTTTCGTACATCGCCTCAATCTTCGCTTGACAATTCTGCATTACAATTTTGCGTTTCAATTTCAAAGTTGGCGTCATCTCTCCGCTCTCTATTGTAAAGGGTTTCGGCATCAAAATGAATTTCTTTACACGTTCGTACTGCGCAAAATTTTCATTGATTTCATCAAACTCCTTTTGGAATTTTTCAATCACCTGTTTGTTGCAAACCATTTCTTCATTGGTCGTATACGGAATGCCTTTGATCCCGCACCAGCTCTTCACATCGGCAAAAGAAGGAACTACAATGGCAGAAGGGAATTTCTCGCCTTCACCTATCACCATTATTTGCTCGATGTAACGCGACTCTTTAAATTTATTTTCAACCAACTGCGGCGCAATGTATTTACCACCCGAGGTTTTAAACATTTCTTTTTTACGGTCGGTAATTTTCAAATATTTATTTTCAATAAACTGACCAATATCTCCTGTGTGGAACCAGCCTTCGCTGTCGATCGCTTCGGCTGTCAAATCTGGACGATTGTAATAGCCTTTCATGATGTGTGGACCGCGGGTTAAAATTTCGCCATCTTCGGCGATCTTCACTTCAACGCCAGGTAACAAAGGCCCTACCGTACTGATGCGCGTTTCATCGGGATTAAATCGATTCACTGCAATTACTGGCGATGTTTCTGTTAAGCCATATCCTTCCATAATCGGAATTTGTGCAGCCCAGAATACACGCGCCAAACGAGGTTGCAACGCTGCACCACCCGAAACAACTGTAATGACATTGCCTCCAAGTGCATCACGCCATTTATTAAAGATTATTTTATTGGCAAGCTTTAATTGGATGTTATAGAAGAAGCCTTGATTTTTTTGCATGTCGTATTTCAAACCCAAATCAAGCGCCCAATAGAAAAGGAACTTTTTAATACCAGTAAGTTCGGACCCTTTCGCTACAATTTTATCGTATACTTTTTCAAGCAAACGTGGTACCGTCACAAACATGTGTGGCTTCACATCTTTTAAATCATCACCAACGGTATCTGTACTTTCAGCATAATAAATAGACACGCCTTGCGACATATATAAATAGCTCAACATGCGCTCATACACGTGGCATAGTGGCAAGAAACTAAGCGCCCTGTGCTTGTGATTAACGGGCATCAATGGAATGGCTGCAAGTACGTTGCTCAAAATATTATTATGCGTTAGCATCACACCTTTGGGCTTGCCAGTAGTGCCAGAAGTATATATCAAGGTCAATAAATCACTATTAAAAACATTGGCTTTGTATGAATCAAGCATTGAAGCATTTTCGCCCGTTGCCAATGCCGTAATTTCTTTCCAACTTTTGGCGCCGGCAACATCTTGAAGTGTATACACAATCGGATTTGATTTTGAACCCGTAACCGCTTCACATGCTTTTATATATAATGGTTCATCATAAACAAAAACCATTTTCACTTCCGCATCATCAAAAATATAGCGATAATCTTCAATTGTTATGCTTGGATAAATCGGCACACTCACCGCACCAATTTGCTGCAGTCCTAAATCGATAAAATTCCACTCTGGGCGGTTAGGTGAAATGATGGCAACTTTATCGTCTTTTTTAATCCCTAGTTTTAAAAGACCTATACTTACCGTATCCATTATTTCTTGCACACGTGCAGAAGAATAGGTTATCCAAGCACCATTTTCTTTGGTAGCCAAGGCATCTGTTTTAGGATACTTAGCTATTTGCTTCGGAATGAGGTCGAAGATACGTGTTACTGTCATGTACTATTTGAGTAAAATAATTCCCTATGAAGATATGTACGAAGATATGTATTAAAAAGATATACGGGCATTTATTGTACATCGCTTTTCAATTATAGTACTTTTGAGTTTCAAAAGAATAGAAACCATGCCTCAAATAACCATTTTCGGAATTAAAAGTTGCGACACCATGAAAAAGGCCTTCCAATGGTTGGATTCAAAACGTGTTCCCTATACATTTCATGATTTTAAAAAAGGTGCGTTAACGGAATCTGATGTCAAGCTTTGGCTAGGGGATTTATCGATTGAAGAGGTCATCAACAAAAAAGGAACCACTTGGAGAAAATGCTCCGATGAAGAAAAGGATTCCATTTCCGACCCTCACAAGGCGATTCAGTTAATTTTAAAAAACCCTTCAATCGTAAAAAGACCCTTGGTACAAATGGGCAAAAAATACATTGTAGGCTTTATTCCAGAGCAGTGGGACATCTTTTTTTCTTGAGTTTAGACCCGCCACTTTAAATAATTACATTTTCTCTTGAAAGAATAAAACGTTTAACATTACTGCCCCGTACATGTAAGAAATTAATAATTTTTGTATGGAATCAACTATTGCTATTACTGCAGATGTCATTTACCACTATGTTGCCAAATTGCAGCGAGAGGGACTAAGCGACGAGCAGATTAAAAAGACCTTGTCCTCTGGGGTTCTGGAAGAGGAAAATATGTTGCAGTTATTGCAAAATGAGTCGCTTTTTATTCAAAAAACACATAAAGCGTTTAAAAAACGAAACTTCATCTTTTCAGCATTCGGCTTTGTGGCTGTATATTTGATTTTGAATCCCTTTTTAAGCGAAAAAGCAGCCCAACTTGTTTTTTTGATGTTGGCTTTAGGTCTTTCTGCGCTTATAGCTATTAAACTGAGATCCTTGTATTTATGAGATATATTGAATTTAGATAAGCACATAATTTTTAAAAAATGAGCATGTTCGCTATTTTTTTTAATGAATTGGCAAATTTTTATTATGAATGCATAACATATTATTGAATTTCTCCGTTATATTATTGTATGAAATCTAGAGAAACCGTATGTTCCAACATTAAATATTCTTGGCACTCCATTTCAAGAATGTATAATGACCGTGCACTAAAACACGGATCGACGGCTGCTATAGGTTTTGTTTTATTAAACATCGATGTTGAAAAAGGCACTCCAGCAACACAAATTGGTCCAGCATTGGGCATGGAATCAACCAGTTTGTCGCGCGTATTTAAAAGCATGGAGGAAGAAGGTTTGATCGAACGCAGAAATGATAAGATAGACAAAAGAAAAGTTACTATTTTTTTAACTGCTTTGGGAAAAGAAAAAAGAGCAATTGCGAAAGAATATGTATTGGATTTTAATGCACGTGTGCGCAATAAAATTTCAGACAAAAAATTAAATACCTTTCTTGAAGTGTTGCAAGAAATACAATCGATTATAGATACAAAAAATACATCGCTAACCTAAATAACCTTCCGTTAAAATGAGTCATCGAAAAATTCGCAAAGTTGCCGTATTGGGTTCTGGAGTTATGGGGTCGCGTATTGCATGTCATTTTGCAAACATAGGTCTGGAAGTATTGCTTCTAGACATTGTTCCGAAAGAACCTTCTGATGCTGAAAAGGCAAAAGGTTCGACACTAGAAAGTAAAGCCGTTCGAAACCGTATTGTAAACGATGCGCTTACAGCTTGTTTAAAATCAAATCCCGCAGCCTTATACGACGCATCGTTTGCGTCGCGCATAACAACAGGTAACTTCGAAGATAATATGAAAGACATTACGGCTTTCGATTGGATTGTTGAAGCGGTTGTCGAAAACTTAGATATTAAAAAAATTGTTTACGCACAGGTTGAAACATATCGCAAGCTCGGTACGCTGGTAACATCAAATACATCGGGCATTCCCATGCATTTAATGTCTGAAGGAAGAAGTGAAGATTTTCAAAAACATTTCTGTGGCGTCCACTTTTTTAATCCACCACGCTACATGCGTTTGTTGGAAATAATTCCTGGTCCTAAAACGGACCCAGAAATTATTGACTTCTTAATGTTGTACGGTGATTTGTATTTAGGAAAAACAACAGTATTGTGTAAAGATACGCCTGGTTTTATTGCAAACCGCGTTGGTATTTATTCCATCATGGAAGCATTGCATACAATTGTTGAGCTTGGACTAACTGTTGAAGAAGTAGATAAATTAACGGGTCCTGTTATTGGTCGTCCGAAGTCTGCCACATTCCGCACAATGGATGTAGTAGGTATTGACACGGTTATAAAAGTTGCCAACGGTTTAAATGCTGGCGTACCAAACGACGAAGTAAAAGAGATGTTTGTATTGCCCGAAATCTTGAAAAAGATTGATGCAAACAAATGGTACGGTGATAAAACACAACAAGGTTTTTATAAGAAAACTAAAAACGCTACGGGACAAACAGAAATTCTATCCTTGAATTTAAACACCTTGGAATATGGCTTGCAGCAAAAAGTAAAATTTGCAGCACTTGAGCAAACCAAAGTTATAGAAGATTTAAAACCACGTTTTTCTGTTTTAATAAAAGCAACGGACAAAGCAGGTCAATTTTATAGAAGAACGTTTTTAGGGTTATTCAAATACGTATCCAATCGTATTCCTGAAATTTCAGATGAATTGTATCGCATCGATGATGCCATGCGCACTGGTTTTGGTTGGGAATTTGGCCCTTTCGAAACATGGGATGCGGTTGGCGTAGCGAAAGCGATTAAGTTAATGGAGGAAGATGGTCGTAAGCCTGCAACGTGGGTCTACGAAATGCTTGAAGCCGGAAATACAAGTTTCTATAAATCTGAAAATGGAAAACGTTTGTATTATGATATCCCAACGAAATCGTACAAAGTAATCCCAGGCACAGAATCATTTATTATTTTAGATACGCTTCGCGCAAACAAACCCGTATTCAAAAACGCAGGTGCAACCTTGCACGACATTGGCGATGGTATTGTAAGTTTAGAATTCCACACCAAAATGAATACCCTTGGTGGCGAAGTGGTAGATGCAATCAACCGTTCCATTGGTATTGCTGAAAAAGATTACCAAGGAATTGTAATCGGTAACGATGGTTCGAATTTCTCCGCTGGTGCAAACCTTGCCTTGGTATTGATGTATGCGGTAGAGCAAGAGTACGATGAAATTGATTTCATGATTCGTGCTTTCCAAAATACCATGATGCGTGCACGTTATTCTTCGATACCGGTAGTAGTTGCACCTCACAACCTAACATTGGGCGGTGGCTGCGAAATGACTTTACATGCCGATCACGTTCAAGCCTATGCTGAAACGTATATTGGTTTGGTTGAATTTGGTGTCGGTTTAATTCCTGCAGGGGGTGGTACAAAAGAATTTACCTTACGTGTAAGCGACTCCTTTGAAGCGGGCGACATCGAAGTAAATAATCTTAGAAATGCTTATATGAATATTGCGACAGCAAAAGTTGCAACATCAGCAGAAGAAGCAAGAAGTATGGGCATCCTTCGCAAGAGCGATGGCATTACCTTAAACAGAAGCCGTTTGATAGCGGACGCAAAAGCAGCAGCAATTAGTTTAGCGGAAGCTGGCTATACGCAACCGAAACAACGTAAGGATATTAAGGTACTCGGACAATCGGCATTAGGTATGTTCTACGCAGGCGCAAACTCAATGGTGTCGGGCAAATATATGTCAGAGCACGATCGTAAAATTTCAGAGAAGCTTGCTTACATTATGTGCGGCGGCGACTTGTCAGCTCCAACATTGGTATCAGAGCAATATTTGTTAGACTTAGAGCGTGAAGCGTTTTTGTCATTAACAGGTGAAAAGAAAACTCTTGAACGAATCCAGAGTATTTTAACTTCTGGTCGTCCTTTAAGAAACTAATCGTACTTAGTACTAAATACTATAAAAACATGAAATCGCAAGAAGTATATATAGTTGCAGCTTATAGAAGCGCAGTAGGTAAAGCACCTCGTGGATTGTTTCGCTTTCATCGTGCAGATGATTTGGGCGCAGATGTTGTAAAACATTTAGTCGCTTCTGTTCCTGCATTGGACAAAGATCGAATCGATGATGTAATCGTTGGAAACGCTACACCTGAAGCAGAACAAGGATTGAATATCGCTCGAATGATTTCGTTGATGGGTTTGGATACGGTAAAAGTACCCGGCATGACGGTTAATAGATATTGTTCTTCAGGCTTAGAAACAATCGCTATTGCCGATGCAAAAATTCGCGCGGGCTATGCCGATTGTATTATAGCTGGTGGTGTTGAAACCATGAGCCCAATTCCATTTGGTGGTTGGAAAACCGTTCCGAATTACGAATTAACAAAATCACATGCCGACTATTATTGGGGCATGGGCTTAACTGCTGAAGCAGTAGCCGAACAATATAAGGTTTCTAGAGAAGACCAAGATTTGTTTTCATACAATTCGCATCAAAAAGCAATTGCTGCAATAAAAAACGGCAACCTTCAAGATGGTATTGTTCCGATAACAATTAAGGAAACCTATTTAGACGAAAAAGAAAAAAAGAAAACAAGAGAGTATCAAGTTGCTATGGATGAAGGTCCGCGTGCAGACACAAGTGTTGCGGCACTTGCAAAATTGCGTCCGGTATTTGCCAACGGCGGTTCGGTAACGGCAGGTAACTCGTCTCAAACATCCGATGGTTCGGCTTTCGTATTGCTGATGTCAGAAAAAATGGTGAAAGAATTAAATCTTAAACCAATAGCACGGTTGGTATCGTATGCAGTTGCTGGTGTTGAACCACGCATCATGGGTATTGGTCCAGTTGATGCAATTCCAAAGGCATTAAAAATGGCTGGCTTAAAACAAGACGACATTAATTTGATTGAATTGAACGAAGCGTTTGCAGCACAATCATTAGCTGTAATTAGAACGCTTGGCTTGGACGAATCAAAAATAAATGTAAACGGAGGTGCTATTGCATTGGGACACCCATTGGGCTGCACAGGTGCTAAACTTTCGGTTCAGATATTTAATGAATTGAAACGAAGAGATCAAAAGTATGGCATGGTTACCATGTGTGTAGGTTCTGGACAAGGAGCTGCAGGTATTTTCGAGCTTCTTTAGTTACTAGGTTCTAGTTGCTAGGCACTAGACTTGTGCACGTGCAACTATTTGCTGAAGTGAAACTAGATGCCAACAATTCTAGTTTAATACTAATAAAACTCTCAAACCATATCATAGATCGTACGTAAATAAAATTAATAATAAACAATTTTGGTCTAGCAACTAGTACCTAGCAACTGGCAACCAAATCAAATAGAGCACAAACCATTACTTAACAAACGTAGCAACCATATGTCAACATCAACCGACAAGCGCTTTAAAGGAGGCGAGTTCATCATTCGCGAACAAGAAGCATCAAATATTTTCATTCCCGAAGAATTTGACGAAGAACAAAGAATGATGGCCGATATGGCTAGAGATTTTTTGAACACAGAGGTACTTCCAATTTTAGATCGTATCGATGCGCAAGAAGAAGGCTTGATGGAAATATTGCTGAATAAAGCAGGTGAGCTTGGATTACTTGCTACATCTATTCCAGAACGTTTTGATGGTTTTGGAAAAGACTTTAACACATCCTTATTGTTATCATCTGTGTTAGGCGAAGGTCATTCATTTGCAGTTGCACAGTCGGCACATACAGGCATTGGCACGTTACCCATTTTATATTTCGGTACCGAAGAACAAAAGAAAAAATATTTGCCAAAATTAGGAACCGGCGAATGGAAAGCAAGTTATTGCTTGACAGAACCTGGTTCCGGTTCGGATGCATTGGCTGCTAAAACAAAAGCAGTATTGTCGGCAGATGGCAAACACTATATCCTGAGCGGACAAAAAATGTGGATCACCAACGCAGGTTTTGCAGATGTCTTTATTGTTTTTGCTCAAATTGATGGCGATAAATTCACGGGTTTTATCGTTGAAAAAGGCGAAGGCGTTTCATTAGGAAACGAAGAGCACAAGATGGGTATCAAAGGCTCATCCACACGTCAAGTTTTCTTTAACGACTGTAAAGTTCCAGCAGAAAATGTATTGGGTGAAATTGGTAAAGGACATTTAATTGCTTTCAATATTTTAAATATTGGCCGTATTAAATTAACAGCTGCTACAATTGGCGGATCGGCTCGTGTAAGTACATTGTCAATTCAATATGCAAAAGAGCGTATTCAGTTTAAACAACCGATTGCAAATTTTGGCGCTATTCAATATAAATTAGCGGAACAAGCTATTCGAATATACACGGTGCAGTCTGCTATGTTTAGAGCAGGCCATGGTATTGATGAAGCGGTTAAAGAATTGGTTGGACAAGGAAAAACCTACGAAGAGTCGTTGTTGGCTGCCGCACAAGAATATGCGATTGAATGTGCGATGTTAAAAGTTGCAGGTTCTGAAACATTGGATTATGTAAGCGATGAAGGCGTTCAAATTTTAGGCGGCTATGGCTTCTCTGCCGACTATCCAATGGATCGTTCGTATAGAGATTCGCGTATCAACAGAATCTTTGAAGGCACAAATGAAATTAACCGCTTACTTACGATGGATATGTTCTTGAAGAAAGCTATGAAAGGCGAGATTGATTTAATGGGCCCTGCGATGGCAGTACAAAAAGAATTGATGGCAATTCCTGATTTCGGAGCTGAAGAAGAAGGTGTCTTTGGCGAGGATAAAAAAGCAGTGCGAAATATGAAAAAAGCCTTGTTGATGATGGCAGGAGCTGCTGCTCAAAAATACATGGAGAAACTTGCACACGAACAAGAGATACTTATGAACTTAGCCGATATAGCGATTGATATTTATGTTGCAGAATCAGCATTGTTACGAACGGAAAAATTACTTTCTATAAAAGGCGAAGCAGCAGTTAAAGGGCAAATAGACATGATGCAAGTAAACATATTTGATGCCGCAGACCGCATCAATGTTGCCGGTAAAAATGCAATCAACTCAATGGCAGATGGCGACATGCAACGTATGATGCTGATGGGTTTGAAACGGTTTACGAAGGTTGCACCATTAAATACAAGAGATGCACGTAGAAGAATTGCTGCACAATTGATTGAAGCAAATCACTATTGTTTCTAGTTGCAATATACATTTTCGTTTACAATAAAAAAGGGAGCCATGCTCCCTTTTTTATTGTAAACGAAAATGTTAAATATAATAAATAAGTAAAATCAACAATAAAATGCCACCAATAATCAGTGCTGCTTTTGCTGTACCTTTTCCACTTAATGTACCATTACTTCGCTTAATTCGTAATAGACTAAAAAAGCCTAATAACATTCCGACAATAATTAAAGGGGTAAAAAGCAAGCCTACTAGAACACTAGCTAATGCCCAAGAAGACATCGGGTCCTTTCTTGCTCTAACATGAGCGTTCATATCACCTTGACCAGAAGGAGGGATTACAATTTCCTCTCGACCATTCGCATAGCGTATTTTATGTACGGCAGTTTTATTGACGATAATATTAGGGCCATCCTGATAATCACACATTTTATAGATGATCGTTGTAGGATTGGCTTCAAGTATTTTACAATATTCTATTTTGCCCGACTTAAAAAAAATAATATCGCAAGGTGGGATTGTATCTTCAACTATTTTAGAGGAGAATTTAAGATTGGTAGCTGTTGAATCCATATTGTATACAACAGGTGGAGATTCGCTTACATCGGGCATAGCTTCATCATCCATAGCCTTTACAATAAAGATAGCGCCAAGTAGTAGAATAGATGTCGAAAAATGTTTCAGAAAACTCATATTAAATCGAAGTCTGTTGAATAACAATAACAGAGAATTAAAGGTAGTATTTATTTTCAAAAGTAAAACGGCAATTTTTGATCTAATTTATTCATGTAGCCATAAACGCGTTTACCCAAGCGCAACCTTTGATCAATTTTTGATGTGCGCTCATAAAAGCCATATCGTGAAGTATTGCCTCTATAAGCATAATTAACGCTGTGGTTGCTTACAAAATAACTGCAAGCAAGTACACTGAGTAAATAGGTAGCAAGTACAAGTTTCTTAAAATCTGTCTGTATTAATTTTTGTTCCACATAGATTAAGCTTACCAAAACAACAGACGAACTCAATAACGTTAAAAAGATATCATAATTGTTCCACCACCAAGTTGTACCATAACCACCAACATAAATTTCAAATGGAAAGAATAAGCGAACGCCTCCCCAAACGGCACCAGGCGTTGGCAAATCACCAATTAAATGAGATACGTATGCAAAAAAGAAAACCAGAAAGAACGTTTTTGTTTGACTACTCTTGATGTAGTTCGACCATTGCATGTTTGCAAATACATTTTTTCGAATCAATATAAACACGCTTGCAAAAAGGGCTGCTGCAAATAAGGAATGGAAAAAGCCGTGGTGCGAATACCAAAATTTGCCAAAATATATTTGTCCTCCCGTATGTGATAAGTGGAGCCATTTGCCAATAGTACCATCAAACTTAGACCACAAACTAATTGCATCGATATCTGGCAATGCACCCGCAAATGCACCCAGGAGCACCAAACATAATTTCACTTTTGTCGTTTGTTTGCTCATTGCTGCTATAAACGCCGCAGTGGCAGTACCTGAGAGTGTGTGAATAAGAATATCCATAGTCTATGTTTACATCAAGGCTGTAAATGTCGTATATTTAGATGTTAAAAATCGAATATAATGGAAATTAGCGGAAAAATCGTTGCCTTACTAGCGGGCCAAACAGGTCAAGGTAAAAATGGAACATGGAAAAAGCAGGAATACATTCTTGAAACCACAGGACAGTATCCTAAAAAGGTTTGCTTCTCAATTTGGGGTGACAAAATAGACCAGTTTGCAGTTCAACAAGGCGATGCAGTTGAAGTAGCGTTTGATGTTGAAAGTAGAGAGTACAATCAACGTTGGTATACAGAATTGCGTGCATGGAAAGTTACCAAACAAGGTAGCGCAGGAAACGATGGTCCGCCAAGCTTCCCACCGCCAGCAGATGATTTTATGGAAAAAGCAGACGATGGCGATTTGCCATTTTAATGAAAAAAAAAGCTGTGTCGTCCTGAAATAGCGATACAGTTTTACAAGGATAACAATTTATTAAATAGCATCACATTTTTGTGGTGCTATTTTGCTTTTATATGTTCTCATT
>JAYTLG010000285.1:0-7528 GCA_043729555.1 Cytophaga sp. | reverse complement strand
ACGGTGTACAAAACCTCTTTACTTACGCTTTTTTTATAACCAATAATAAGATTTTGATTCACTTTAATTTCATACCCATTCAAATGATTCCATGTACGAATACTATCCGAATCTATTTCATACGTTCGAGATATGCCAAATACCGTTTCTCCAGGCTTAACTAAATGGTAAATCGCATCTGATTCCAAATTATTGGTTATTATTGGCACAACAACAATGGGCGCCGCAACTTTTTCTTTGGGAACCAAAACAACATCCTCTTGTTTAATTTCTGCTTTTTTAACTGGCGCCGCTTTATATTCAACAGGTGTAATTTTAGGGCGTGTTTGACGCAACCACAACACTCTATTTTCTTTCAATGCTTCTTTTTTATCTAAGCCATTATGCTTTCGAATGGATGCTGTTGTAATAGCATATTTTTGAGCAATATAATGCATGGTTTCGCCTTTTAACACCGTATGATAAACAACCAAAGCTTTGCTTCTTTTCAATTGCAAATAATAAAAACTTCCAACCACAATGGGCTCATATCCATTCAATTCATTAAAATACAAAAAGGCTTTTCTCGACATTTGAGCTTTTGACAACAAACTATTAATATCATCTCCTTTTCCTGCCCGTATTGCATTCACCCTATTAATAGAAACAAATACAGGTATAGAAGAAGAGTCGGTATAGCTGGCTATATCGGGATAGTTTCTTGTATTTGTTTTAGTTTGAGGAAGTGGAGCAACAACTATCGGCTCTGGTACGGTTGTATTGTCTTCTACTACTGGTGTTGTTCCTAGGCTAGAAGGAATGATAACAATATATTCTTTATCACTCGGCACATGTCCGCTTGTACACCATTTGTTGTATTCTTTCAATAATTCAGTATCGACTTTCGCTTGTCGAGCAATCTCTTGAAGCGACTTATCTTTAATTCCTTTGTATTCAATCAATGTCAGTTCTGGATGAGTAGCCTTCCCAACTAGATTTTCATAGGCAATTTTATAGGCTAAAAATCGAATGACATACCAATGTATATCATCATCAATAACCATCGTCTTCGCGCCAACATTTTTGGGTTTTACATGCGTCTTTACACCACCGGGACCCACATTATAGGACAATAAGGCATATACCCAATTATCCAACAATAAATTATTTTTTTTAATGTATTTAGCGGCACCTCTAGATGCATACGAAATATGTTTTCGCTCATCAACATTCGCATTTACATTTACACCAACTTCTATTGCCGTTTCTTTTTTAAATTGCCAAAACCCAACAGCATTCGAACTTGAGACAGCGTCCGACACCAAGCTTGATTCTTGTAATGCTAAATATTTAAATTCTTCAGGAAATCCCTCTTCATGAAAAACGTGTTCGATGATGGGAAAATATAAATTTGCACGATCAATTTTCTGTTGCAAATATTTACCACTGTTATAAATCATGGTAACATCTGCTTCTATTTTTCGCTTTGCAGTAGATGTTAATTCTAATTTCATACCCGCGAAATTAATTACATCTGGCACATCTGGCTTCGTAAATATTTGCGCCTGGCTTGTAAAAGCCAAAACAGATAAAATGCATGTAAATAATAATCGAATCATTAAGCCTTATTTTTTTCGAATAATAGTAATACCATCACGTACTGGTAAAATAATTTTTTCTACCCGTTTATCGTTCGCAACAAATTCATTAAACGCGTGTAAAATTTTTGTATCCTTATCTTTAGCCAACACTTCAGGGACAGCAACTTTACCGCTCCACAAAGTATTGTCAACCATTACAAATCCTCCCTGTGGTACTTTATCAAATACCAAATGATAGTATGCTAAATAATTATGTTTGTCGGCATCGATAAAAACCAAATCAAATTGGCCTTGCAACGTAGCAACAACAGTTGTTGCATCACCAATTAAATAGGATATCGCAGTAGACTTTTCAGACTGCGTAAAATACCCACGCACACGATCTTCCAATTCTTCGTTTATATCAACAGTAATGAGCTCGCTCCCTTCTGGCATACCTTCAGCCAGACTCAATGCCGAATACCCTGTGTATGTCCCTATTTCAAGGATTCGCTTGGGTTTAATCATAAAGGACAACATCGATAATACACGACCTTGATAATGCCCTGACAACATGCGAGGCATCAATACTTCTGCATGCGTTTCTCTATTTATACGTTTTAACAACTCCGGTTCTTCAGAGCTATACATGCTGATGTATTCTTCAATGATGGGATTTGTAATATCTATCATTTCACTTCAGGTTCATAAATCAATTTACTCATGCGATTTGGATTCATCAACTGATTCGCCAAGTCAACAATTACCTCTGCAGATATGCCATCTATTTTTTTTACGATTTGTTCAAATGAGTCAATTTTCCCAAAATCTAAATAACTCTTTCCCATCATTTGCATGAAATTACTATTATTCTCTTCCGCCATAATTAACTGTCCCTTTATCTGTTCTTTCAAACGATGAAGTTGATTCGAACTCAATTTTTTATCTCGAACTTTAGTTAATTCTTTGTAAAAGACATCCAATGCTTTTTCAAATTGCTTTGGTTCTGTAGCGAAATAAAAACTAAATACGCCTGTATCTATATATGAAGTAAAATTGGATTCGATCGTATATACATAACCTTTCTTCTCACGCATGGCCATATTCAACATGGAAGTCATTCCAGGCCCTGCCAACAGATTAGACAATAAAAACAAACCCAACCTCCTCTCTTCTTTTATATTCAAACCAATGCCTCCAATCATGCAATGGGTTTGCGAAGCATCAATTGTCTTTATAATCGTATTCGGTTTATACCCTTTATTTCGTTCTCTAACTTTATTTAAAAATTGAGCTTTTATTGAAGGAATAAATTTATCAGAAATTTTCTTTACTTCTTCAAATGAATGTGGTGACAAAACAACAAATGCTACTCTACTTGTATCAACATTTTTTTTCAAAAATGCATGTAGATCTTTTTGTTTGAAAGAATATAGCGTTTTCTCGTTTCCTAAAATATTATACCCTAATGAATGATTCGGGAAAATCACAGATTCAAATTCATCTTGTATAGCATCTTCGGGATTGTCAGCATACATATGCATTTCTTCTACAATAACTTTTTTTTCTTTTTCGATTTCCTTTTCAGGGAAAATTGAATTGAAAGAAATATCTGTTAATATATCTGTAGCACGTTCTAAATAATTAAAAGGCAACGATGCATGAAACCATATTTTTTCCTTTGTTGTATAAGCATTCAAATCGCCGCCGACTTCTTCTAAACAACTTAATATTTGGAACGTTTTTCTTTTCTCGGTTCCTTTAAATGCCATGTGTTCCCAAAAATGTGCAAGTCCTTGGTTTTTTAAATTCTCATCTCTACTACCTACATCAAATATATATCCGCAATGTGCTATACGTGTTGACAATACTTGCTTGTGCAACAATGTTACTCCATTGGGGTATTGATGAATATTAAATTCTTTTTGCATTCTAATTGTTATTGTAAACCGTAAAACCTAGAATCATTTATTCCCAAATAATTTCTAAGGTCATAAATTCATCCGCAACCACTGTTGTTCGTGCTACATCTTTAGGTCGCTTAATTTTAAACTTCCCTTTTTTAACAGTTGCTCTTACTTGATCGATTACAATTGTTTCATTTTTTTTATGAAACAATACCAGATTGAGATTCAAATCTGAATCAGCTGTATATTTATATTTTTTTTTAGACACACGTATTAGTATATCTTTATCAAAATCGGTGTTAATGTTATCCGAAAGCATAAGTGCTCTATCCGCTTGTGGTATTCCATATCCAATAAAATTATTTCCATACGGATATAAATTAGCCGATTTTTGGATTATATCTTTCAATTGTACATTCGTCAGTGTAGAATCATTTTTCATTAAACATGCTACAAAACCAGCAACAGCAGGGCATGAAAATGAAGTTCCGTTTGGCGAATAACAAGAAACATTTGGTTTTAAATATGGTAGGGGCTCAGGCCCTATGCTGCTATATGAAATACGTTCGCATGAAGAAGGTTTTGTTGCTCCAACGGACAATGCGCCCTCGGCATCGGCAGGTGCTGAAATAATACGCCATTGCGTATCGCCTTCATTTCCTGCAGAGACAGTTAAAAATATTCCTTTTTGATAAAATGCAATTTGTGCGGCCTTCGTAATACGTGCCGTTTTACCATCCATTTCGGCAGCTGTATAATCATCATTCGGGTCATCCATTTTAATCGCATAACCCAAGGAGGTACTAATCAAACGAACCCCAACACTATCCATCCACTCCATTGCCATAATCCACATATCTTCTTCACCTCGATATTCTTTATCTCCATTTTCTGTTCGTGCTAAATAAAACGATGCATTCACTGCCATGCCATATTGGGCTTTTAACGATGTGTCATAACCAGCAATCATACGTACAACTTGACGACCGTGACTATCAGATGTAGTGGCAGCCTTTGTAATTAAATCTGCTCTTGAACGATCGATAAAATCACGTTGTCCAAGAATTTTCTTATCTGTAACCAAATAACTTGTTGCAGGGTCTACATGTAAATCATGAAAACCTGCATCTATAACTCCAATAGTAACATTGCTTCCATCGACACCTTTTTCATTAAAAGATTTTGCCTTCATCTGTTTCATCGCAGTATGCATCAACGATGGCGCTACATCAATATTGGTAGTTGAAGCAATCAAATAAATATTCAGAGCTTCGACCGAAGTAACAAATGGCAATTGCTGCACCTGCTCTGCTTGGTCGGCTGTCATATAAGCAGTAACCGCATTCAACCATTTCGATGTTGCAACTATCGTTATCTGCAATTGATTTAATGCATTAATATTTGAAATTGAAACGGGGATGTCGCTAAATTGATATAATGGAATACTTAATAACTTTCTATTAGCAATTGTTCGTGCGCTTAAATTATTTTCATAATTATATCCACTTGCTTCTTTATCTTTAAAAGAAATCCAATACTTTTGAGTTTGAGCATTTCCTGCAAAAGAAAATGTGATTAAAAGAAAACTTACGATAATCGCACGTTGAATTGTTTGCATATACGTTGAATTATTAATTACTTCAACTATAAATTTAGTTAAAATGAAATACACGCCCATCGATAATAGCTTATTTATTCAAAATAGAAGAAAATTAACTGAAAAGTTAGAGCCCTCCTCTGTTGCTGTTTTTCACTCAAATGATGTATATCCGACGAATGCAGATGGTACAATGCCATTCAGACAAAACAATGATTTGTTTTATTTTTCAGGTATCGATCAAGAAGATACCGTATTGGTATTGTTTCCAGACGCACTTGATTCAAAATTTAAAGAGATTTTATTCATACTCGAAACAAATGAGCATCTCGCTATTTGGGAAGGCAATAAATTATCAAAAGCTGATGTACAAAAGCTTTCAGGGATAGAAACAATATATTGGTTTCATGAATTTGACAACATATTCAAACAATTGATTTATGAGGCAAGCCATATTTATTGTAATCAAAATGAACATGGCCGAGCTGAAAAAATAATTGACACTCGAAATGATCGCTTTGTCGAATCATGCCAAAAAAGTTATCCCTTGCATGAATACAATCGTCTTGCTCCTTTGTGTAACGATTTACGCAGTAAAAAAGAGCCGCAAGAAATCGAAGCCATGAAGCAAGCATGCTCAATTACGCAAAAAGCGTTTGAACGTATCCTCAAAACAATAAAGCCAGGAATAAAAGAATATGAAATTGAGGCCGATATCATTTACGAATTCATTAAAAATGGCTCTCGAGGACATGCGTACCAACCCATAATTGCATCTGGAGCCAATGCATGTATTCTTCATTACACCCAAAATGATGCTGTTTGTAAAGATGGTGAATTAATTTTAATGGATTTTGGCGCCGAATATGGTAATTACGCCTCCGATTTAACCCGTGTAGTGCCTGTTAACGGAAAATTTTCTCCGCGCCAAAAAGAGGTCTATTCTTCTGTATTAACAGTTTTCAAAGAAATCAAAAAACGTATCAAACCTGGGGTAACACTTCAAGAACTAAATACCGCAACAGGTGAATGGATGACAAAAGAACTTGTTCGACTGAAATTATTGACTAAAGAAGAAATTGAAGAAAAAAATGGCAACACAGCATATAGGAAATATTTCATGCATGGATTTGGGCATCATTTAGGTTTAGATGTACATGATGTGCATACCAAAAATGAGCCGTTAAAGGAAGGGATGATAATTACTCTTGAACCAGGCATTTACATTCGAGAAGAAGGCATTGGGATTCGCTTAGAAAACGACATTTTAGTTGTTAAAGGTGGAAATATTGATTTAATGGAAGATATTCCTCTCGAAATATCAGATATTGAACGACTGATGATGTCGTAATACAAATGTGATAAAAATGCATTTTTTAAATAAAATTAATCTTCAAAAAGGGCAACCAGAGAGAAGAATTTCTCGTTTAAACAGGGACTAAGGATTAGGCTTATTGTAATTCTTAGATCAAAGACCGTCATGAAAAAGCTAATTACATATTCATCAATAATTGCCGTATTGATTTTTGGTTCATCTTTTAATCAACCAGATGCTAAAAACTATTACGATACTGGCTTGGTAAGTTTAAATCAAAAGGATTATATCAAAGCCATTGGTGATTTTACGAATGCAATCAGCATGAATCCTAAATATGGTGACGCGTATTATTACCGTGCATATTCAAAAGAACTATTAGGCAAAAAAATGGGCTTTATAAGTACTGAGTTATGCTCTGATTTAATATATTCAATGGTTTATGGAAAGACTGAAGCTTCTGACAAGATTGGTGAGCTTTGTACTGGTGATTGCTTTAATATGGAGTCAGCATTTGTTGAACCTGAAATTGTTTATTGTGCAGATTTTAGTTCTCAAGTGTTAACGGACATTCCTGACGGTATTGAAAATTTACAATATTTGATAAAGTTAAATATGTTTAACAATAAGCTTGTAACACTTTCTCAAAAATGGGTACACTTAACGAAATTGATTTCACTTGATTTAGGCAGCAACAGAATAACTTTATTACCTCCAGTTATTGGAAAATTAACTGAATTGAAAGAGTTAAATTTAAATAAGAACTTATTAGCAACGCTACCCGCTGAAATTGGAAATCTTAAAAAATTAAAAACATTAACACTTAGACAAAATGGTCTAAAAGTATTGCCAGCTAATATTGGTACATTAACAGAATTAGAAGATTTGGATTTAGCATTAAACATGTTAACTACACTTCCTACAGAAATTGAAAACCTTAAAAAATTGAAAAGATTGATTTTAGTAGGAAATGAAATTTCAGCGAAGGAACAACAACGAATCAAAACATTATTACCAAACACAACAATTGCGTTTGAATAATATTAATAATTGTCTCGTCCTGAAATAGCGATACAGTTTTACAAGGATAACAATTTATTAAATAGCATCACATTTTTGTGATGCTATTTTGCTTTTATATGTTCTCATT
>JAYTLG010000284.1:0-13602 GCA_043729555.1 Cytophaga sp. | reverse complement strand
GGAACGCACCAAAACATATTTGCGATCAACCGATTCACCTTTTTTATTTAAGGTAAATTCCGTTAACATTACATTCAATTTGTTACCTACAATTTCGCTGCTTGCAAAGTGTTGTCCGGTTGCACAACTTTGCAAAATCGCTGCAATACCTATCCCACCCACGCAAGCAAGACCACAACTTTTAAAGAATTCTTTTCTATCCATAGTATTATAAACTTTCAAGGAATTTAATTAATTTATTTTTATCGGATTGCGACAAATTCATGAATTGCATTTGCGCATTCGCTGCTTCTCCACCATGCATCTGTATAGCACTTTCTATACTGCGTGCTCTTCCATCGTGCATTAAGAAATAATTACCGCCCTGCGAATTGGTCGACAAACCTAAACCCCATAAGGGTGGTGTTCTCCACTCGGGTGCCAAAGCGGTGCCTTCGGTATAACCATCATTCAAGCCTGCTCCCATATCATGTAACAACATGTCGGTATAGGGATAAAATGTCTTATTTGAAAGTGCGGAAATTGTTGTTTGCTGTGTTGTCCATTCTGGAATGTGGCAACCACTGCAATTGATGGACATGAATAATTGTTTCCCTGCAATTACATCCGCATCAGATGGATTGCGTTGTATGGGAGCTTTCAATGTTTGAAGATAAAATACCACATTGTGCACTGTGGTTTCGTCAACATTCGGCCCTGAAACTGGAGTAAAGTAAGGACTTTGCACACCATTTATAGCTGGCTCTTCTGGACTAAAGAGAGATGTAACACCCATATCCTGATTGTATGCATTAACTGTTTGATGCAATAAATTTATGGCTGCGGCTTTTTTACCAAAGCGGCCAATATACTTTCCGTTTTTAGAAATATGCGATGCATTGGGCACAAAGAAGTCTGGAGCCGAAACATAATTAGCACGCCCAGAAATACCATCACCATTAGCGTCTAGCACGTCTTCATTTGCCAATAACTGTGCATCCGTCAATGCTTCAAGAAAACCCAAACCTGTATTTGCTGGTGGCATAAACTTCGAAAAGCTTGCGCCAGCAGGAATTTGCTCTGGTGTAAAACCAGGCAAGGCTCTATTTTGCAATTGCGGGGCTCCAAGGTGTAAATATGTATTGCCCTGTATTGTATCTGATTGTCCAAAACGAGTCAAAGTAGTAAATGGGTGCCCTTTGCCGTCCCCAGCATGGCAACTCCCACAGGTGGTTGCAATAAAATAGGGCCCCAAACCATTGCCTGAAAAGAATACTTCGTCATTAAAGGCTACATCTCCTGCCAAAAACTGACGTTTCTCTAAAGTCGACAATCCATCTACAAAACCATCCAATAATTGATCATCGTCTGGTGATTTCGGGGAAATACTCTCTGCTAATTTGCCACAGGCTACTGACAAAAAGCCTATTACAGAAATAAATAACAAAATTCTATTTTTGGTCATACTATATTAACTTGACATTAACAGGCACAAATATACACCCATATATTTTGGCATTACAAATAAAATATTTAGGTTTACCTAAAACTATTAAGGTTGCCGTATGACTTCCCATATTGAAGAGAATTATTTAAAGGCCATTTATAAACTAACCGAACGGAATAAAGACGGCGCGTACACCAATGACATTGCCAACGAACTGCATGTTAAAGCTGCAACAGTAACGGAAGCCTTTAAGAAACTGGGCGATAATGGATTGATTCATTATGAAAAATACAAAGCCGTTACCTTAACGGACGAAGGCAGAGCCGTTGCAGTGAAGACCATTCGTAAGCACCGTTTGTGGGAAGTCTTTTTAGTTGAAAAACTGGGTTTTAAATGGGATGAAATTCACCCGATGGCCGAAGAGCTGGAACATATTGGCTTTGAAGAATTAACCGAACGTTTGGCTCAGTTTTTGGGAAACCCAGAATTTGATCCGCATGGCGATCCAATTCCAGATAAAAATGGAAATTTTGCTAAAAATAAATCTGTTAAACTTAGCACAATTGGTCTAGCGAAAACAGTAACCATGACAGGTATTGAAAATCACACACCTTCATTTTTGCAACACCTCGACAAGCTAGGTTTGAAGCTGGGTGTAAACATTACAATTAAAGACATTGTAGATTTCGACAAGTCTATTCTTGTGTCCATTAACGATAAAAAAGACGTTTATTTAAGTCAAGAATTGGCGAATAATATTTTGTGTAAGTAGGGTAGATACAAAACGTTTAAACAAATTCAATTTTGTAAAATGTGTAAACATAGATCTATTCAAATTTACTTTTTAGATCCATGCTTCCATGTAGTATTCTTACAACTTCAATTTCATTTGTTGACAACACGGAATAAAAAATAATATGTTGTTCCGATTTATAACCCAACAATTCGGTTAAAACAATATCGTATTTTTTACCGCTATTGGGCTTTTCTGCTAGTAATTGAATTGATTTTAAAAGTGAAAAATAATATTTATCAGCTTGCCTTTCCGACCATTCCTCATATGTATAATTCCAAATATCATTCAAATCTTCGACGGCCTTTTTCGTTAAATAAAATTTAGCCATTTGACTTTTTCTTATTTTTTAAGCTTTCGAGATGTTCAATTGGATCAAAATTACCAGCTCTCCCACTGTCGATTCCTAAATGAATAGCATTTTTCAATACAAGCAAACGATTTTCCTCTTCCTCCAAAAGACGTAAGCCAGCTCTTACTACTTCACTAACATTTGTGTATCTACCATTTGACAGACTATTTTCAATGAAGTTTTCAAAATGAATACCCAACGATATAGATGTGTTTTTACCCATAATTACGTTCCTTTAGATAAAGTTACCAATTTTTGGTAACTTTTGCAAATCAAAAAGATTAAAAAAAACTCCCCCTACGGAATATAAACTTCCAACAACTTCACTTCACCCATTGGAGAAAACAATACTTCCTTAACCGAAGCAGGTATCAGAATAACATCTCCGAATGTAAGTAGTTCAGAAGTACCACCATCAGCTGTCATCATCACATCGCCTTCAACAATAATAAAAATTCTAAACATATCCGTTTCCGAATAATCCAATTCAATTTCATCTGTCAATACAAATAAATCTGTTGTGAAGTATTGTGAATTGACAAGATTAACGGGCATGTTTTCTTCCTCTTCGTATGCCGTTTTGTATTCTTCGCACAAACTAAAATCGATTGCGTCTAATGCTAAATCGGTATGTAATTCGCGCTTGTTTCCTTTGGCGTCTTTACGGTCAAAATCATAAATGCGATAGGTAATATCCGATGTTTGTTGAATTTCTGCAAGTAAAATTCCTTTTCCTATATAATGAATACGACCAGCTGGAAGGTAGAATACATCGCCTGCAGCAACATTCACATAATGCAATAAATCTGTAATTTTACCTGCATTTAAAAATTCCAAATATTCTTCTTTACTTGTTTCTTTCTTAAAGCCAACATTCAAACGTGCGTCTTCATCTGCAGCCAACACATACCACATTTCTGTTTTACCAGAAGAGTTATGGCGTTCTTTAGCCAAGACATCGTTCGGATGTACTTGAATACTTAAATCCGCATTTGCATCAATAAATTTTATAAGTAAAGGAAATTCATTTCCAAAATACTCGTAATTTTTCTTGCCCATTAATGCAGCTCCGTGCTGTTTCAGAAGTATGCTTAAATCTCCCCCTGAAAAGGTGCCATTTTCAATAACAGATGATTCTTCGGCAATACCAGAAAGTTCCCATGTTTCACCACAATTCGGCAAAGGCGAAAAATCTTTTCCTAAAACGGTTTTAATTTTTGATCCACCCCAGATTTTGTCTTTAAAAATGGTTTTGAAACGCAACGGATATAATGAGCTCATTTTTCAATTCGAATAAGGATGCAAGATATATAAAGGAGTTTCTAAACCCAAACTATGATTAAAATTCAAGTTTTTATTCGTCAATTATTTAACAAGTCCTTGAAATAAAAACTCTTATAAATAAATTTCAACCCAAGGTAACATCCATCATATGGACTGGATCTTCCTCCGCTGTTATAGCAATGACATCAAATCGAATACGTCCGTGCCAATCGAATAAATGTACATACACATCCGCGGTTTCTTGAATTTTACGGAGTTTTTTATCCGTTACAAATACTTCGGGATAACCAAACTTATTATTTTTCCGATACTTAACTTCAATAAAACAGATGCAATTATCTTTGCTTGCAATAATGTCTATCTCGCCTCTACCTGCTCTAAAATTTTGTGCAAGAACGGTATAACCTTCAGTTACTAAATAGTCGCAAGCTCTACGCTCGCCTGCAATACCTTTCTGTATGTGCTCCATAAAAAAATCGTATATTTACAAACTGATTGAATGCTGATGCATAAAAATACAAACAAAAGCGTACTTATCGAAGATTTAGGTTTAGTTGATTACCAAACTTGTTGGGATTATCAAACAAACCTGTTCAATTCCATCATTGAAAAAAAATTAGTCCAACGCGAATTTCCAGAAGAAGAACAACAAGCGCCTGCTAGCTATCTTTTGTTTTGTGAGCACCCGCATGTATATACTTTAGGCAAAAGCGGAAAGCGCGAAAACTTGCTCATCAATGAAATACAACTGGCCGATGCACATGCAACCTACCACGAAATTAACCGTGGCGGCGATATTACCTATCACGGACCAGGACAATTGGTTGGCTATCCGATTATGGATTTAGATAGTTATTTCACAGATATCCACAAATACTTGCGCTTTTTAGAAGAAGCAATTATTCGCACCCTTGCCGAATACAACATACAAGCAGGAAGGATTGATGGATTAACGGGCGTTTGGATTGACTTCGAAACTCCTACAACTGCCCGAAAAATCTGTGCTATGGGAGTTAAAGCAAGTCGCTGGGTAACCATGCATGGCTTTGCTTTAAACGTTCAGCCAGATTTATCGTACTTTAAAAATATCATCCCTTGTGGTATTGACGATAAAGCCGTAACATCTATAGAACAAGAACTCGAAAAGTCCGTATCAATCAAAGGAGTACAAGATAAATTAATCCACCATTTGGTTGATTTATTTGAAATGAAAACAATCTAAATACGCATACAGGCCCATACAATTATGCGCCTATTAAATAGATTTAAATGAAAAAAGATATCCCTTTCCCAATAGTTGAAGGTGTATTTATTGCCATCGCTCGAGAAGATGTAGATCCACCTTTATGGAGCGTCTACCTTATCAATAGCAATAATTTCCCAATCGACAATGTCTTTATTCGTTCTCGAGGATATGGTTCCAAAGATGGTCTTCCTCAGGAAACATCTACATTGCGCCACGTTTTCCCTATAATCGAAGCAACTAATTTTACAAAAATTGAAATCATAGACCCAAGTGTATTTCATTTGAACAATGAATATTGGCTTAGTTACTTTGTTGGAACACAAATTTATGATAAAAAATTTATTTTTGTTCCTGAAACAATAATTGAACAAAACCTTGTTGATATACCGTATATTAGCAAAAAAGGGATATTGCACAGGTAATAATCCAACAAGGTTGTATATATCATTGATCGTAACCTTTAGCACTATTTTTCGTTTAAAAAGAATAAGTAAATTCAACTATTTGCATTACGCTTATTTTTTTTAATTTAATTACTCGTACAAACATAGATTAGGAAATTAGTAAGATGCACGAAGAGGCTGGTTCAGGAGAAAGAAATTTCCTACTTAATGTAAGTGGTCTCAGTACGCATTTCCATACCGAAAGAGGGGTTGTGAAAGCTGTTGACAATATTAGTTTCACGCTTAATCGCGGCGAAACTATTGGTATTGTTGGCGAGTCAGGTTCAGGAAAATCTGTCACAGCTCTTTCTCTGATGCAATTAATAGCTAGCCCTGCAGGCGAAATTGCATCTGGATTAATCGAATTCAATCATCCCTCCAAAGGAATTATTGACTTAAACACCCTCAATAAAAAAGAAATGCAAGAAGAACGTGGAAATTCCATTTCCATGATTTTTCAAGAACCGATGACTTCGTTAAACCCAGTATTTACCTGTGGCAACCAAGTTATGGAAGCAATACAGCTTCATCAAAAAGTAACGCAAAAAGAAGCCAAAAGACGTACTATTGAGCTTTTCGAAAAAGTAGAACTACCAAGGCCTGAAGCCATATTTAACTCATACCCACATCAAATATCTGGTGGTCAAAAGCAACGTGTGATGATTGCAATGGCAATGTCCTGCAACCCATCGATACTAATTGCTGATGAACCCACCACCGCTTTAGATGTAACGGTTCAAGCCCGCATTCTTAACTTGATGCAGCAATTGCGCGACGAAAACAATATGGGCATTTTGTTTATTACACACGATCTGGGCGTAGTAGCAGAAATTGCCGATAAGGTTATTGTAATGTATCAAGGAAAAATAGTTGAACAAGGTACTGTTTACGAAATCTTTTCAAATCCGAAACACCCTTATACCAAAGGTTTATTGGCCTGCAGACCAAAACTTGAATTTCGATTAAAAGTATTGCCAGTTGTTTCGGATTTTATGGAAGTAACTGCACAAGGCAAGTTTCTTGAAAAGGAACGCAAATTTAGTTCTATTGGAGAAGCGATTTTATTCAATTATGTTACCGAAGAAGAATTAGAAGAACGCAATAACATGTTAGGTGCATTAAAGCCTATCTTAAAAATAAAAAATCTGCATACTTGGTTTCCTGTCAAGAAAGGTCTATTTAACAAAACAGTAGATTATGTTAAAGCTGTTGACGATGTCAGTTTTGACGTTTTCCCAGGCGAAACAATTGGCCTTGTTGGTGAATCTGGATGTGGCAAAACAACCCTTGGAAGAAGTATTCTTCGCCTCATTAATCCAACAAGTGGATCTATCGAATTTGAAGGTGTCGATATCTTATCGCTCACATCAAGCGAGTTGAGAAATCTACGCAAAGACATACAAATCATTTTCCAAGACCCTTATTCGTCACTAAACCCACGTATGACGATTGGTGAAGCCATTATTGAGCCCATGCGTGTTAACAATATTTTAGATACCGATTTTGCTCGCAAAAAACGTGCAATAGAGCTTCTAGAACGTGTAAATCTCAGCAGCAAGCAGTTTAATCGCTACCCACACGAGTTTTCGGGTGGTCAACGTCAACGAATCTGCATCGCAAGAGCCCTAGCATTAAATCCTAAATTTATCATTTGCGACGAATCCGTCTCTGCTCTTGATGTGTCCGTTCAAGCACAAGTATTAAATTTATTGAACGAATTAAAAGAAGAGTTCAATTTTACTTATATCTTTATATCACATGATTTATCGGTCGTCAAATTTATGTCGGACCGAATCATTGTAATGAATAAGGGCAAGATTGAAGAAATAGGTTTTGCAGAACATATTTACAAAAATCCACAAACAGAATATACCAAACGACTTATTCATTCAATACCTAAAGGCAACCTCGAAGATATTATTCGAGCCCAATCAAAACGAAAGAAAAAAGTCTAATCTTTTTCATGAAAAAAAATAACGAAGAACAAAGCAGCAACAAAGGCGGTATTAGCCTTAAATCGAAAATTTCTACTTTTTTTAACAATAGCAAAAAGAATCCCTTTAGCTATAAGGAATTAATCAAAAAACTCCATCTCGTTCGCGACAAAGACAAGAAGTCTCTCAAAGATTTACTTGAAGAATTGGTACGCGAAGGTGGTATCTTAAAAGACAAATCAGGCTTATACAGCTTTTCGCATTCAACAGAAAATTTAGTAACTGGACGTTTTGATTTTGTCAATCCACGTTTCGGTTATGTAATCCCAGAAGGCGATAAGGACCAACCGGATATTTGGATTAGCAGCAATAAAATGGGCGGTGCACTTGATGGTGACATCGTACGCTTGTTGGTATACAAAGGCAACGGCAATAAAGGCAAAAACATCGAAGGCGAAATCGTTGAAGTTGTAGAACGTAAACGTACATCGTTTGTAGGTAAAATTGAAATCTCTGCACGCCATGCATTTGTAATACCAGACGGACGTAAAATGCACGTTGACATTTTCATTCCAAAAGAATTTATCAATGGCGCAAAAACTGGCGAAAAAGTATTGGTCGACATTACTGCTTGGCCTACACGTGAAGAGAAAAGTCCTACAGGCAAAGTAACTGAAGTGCTTGGTATGGCTGGCGAAAATGAAACAGAGATGCACGCCATCCTTGCTGAATTTGGTTTGCCGTACGAGTTTCCGCACAATGTAATCAAGGCTGCAGAAGATATTAAAACTGAAACATCTGAAGCTGAAATTAAGAAGCGCCGCGACATGCGCGACACCTTAACGTTTACAATTGACCCCGAAGATGCAAAAGATTTTGATGATGCATTGTCATTTAACTATTTGGATAACGGCAATTGGGAAATCGGTATACACATTGCCGACGTTTCGCATTACTTACAACCCGGCGACATCTTAGATAAAGAAGCATACAGACGTGCAACATCGGTATACCTTGTAGACCGCTGTGTACCTATGTTACCCGAACGCCTTTCAAATGAATTGTGTTCGCTTCGTCCAAATGAAGATAAATTAACATTCTCTGCTATTTTTGAAATAACGGAAGAAGCAAAAATAAAAAGCGAATGGTTTGGTAGAACAATCATTCACTCGGATCGTCGCTTTAGTTATGAGCAGGCGCAAGAAGTGCTAGAAGCACAAGCAGGCGACTTAGCAAAAGAGTTAACGATATTGAACACACTTGCAAAGAAAATGCGCGATCAGCGTTTTAAAGAAGGTGCTATCAGTTTCGAAACCATTGAAGTTAAATTCCAATTAGACGAAAAAGGAAAACCATTAGCGGTAATCCCTAAGGTTCGTAAGGATGCACATAAATTGATTGAAGAGTTCATGTTGCTTGCAAATAAAAAAGTAGCTGAGTTTGTATACAATCTAAAAAAAGGAAAAGATAAAAATACCATGGTCTATCGTACCCACGATGCACCTAATCCTGAAAAGCTTGCCGCACTTACTACATTTGCAAAACGTTTTGGACACACGGTTGTGCTTGACGATGAAGAAATGATTGCAAAAGAATTAAATAAATTAACCGAAACGGTTGAAGGTAGACCTGAACAAAATGTATTGCAAAGTTTAGCGATCCGTACGATGTCGAAAGCCAAGTACAGCATCGATGCAGACATGCACTTTGGTTTGGCATTCAAACATTATTCGCACTTCACCTCTCCTATTCGTAGATACCCCGATGTAATGGCGCACCGTTTGTTGCAACATTATTTAGACGGCGGAAAATCGGCTGATAAAGATTATTACATCGATGCATGCGAACACTCGTCTGCACAAGAAAAATTAGCCGCTGAAGCCGAACGTAGTTCAATCAAATTTAAGCAGGTTGAATTTATGCAAGGCAGTATCGGTACAGAGTTTGATGGTGTGGTTTCGGGCGTGACCGAATTTGGCATGTTTGTAGAACTGGTTGAAACGAAATGCGAAGGCATGGTTCGATTGGCAGATATGGACGACGATTTCTACGAAGTGGATATGAACAACTATCGCATCGTTGGAAAAAGAAACAAACGCATGATTACTTTAGGTGATACCGTACGTGTTATTGTTAAATCAACCAACATCGAACGCAGAACGATTGACCTTGAATTAGTGAATAATAGAGGCACAAACAAAGATGTAAATAGAGACGTAAATAGAGATGCGTTAGATTTCGGTGATGAACATTAATCGTCAAAACGATAAATCAATCTATTAACCCGTATCAAAATACTGCATTAATTTAAAAATATGTTAGTTACTACAGAACGATTAACGAAAGATATTACAAAAGCAATTTCTAAAACTGACTTTGGTAAAAAGCCAGTAGAATTATACGAACCCATTCGATACATTATGGACTTAGGAGGCAAGCGCATGCGCCCACTCCTAACCCTACTATCCAACTATATTTTCGACGAAGCGTGTACAAAGGTTATGCCTGCTGCTATTGCAGTAGAAGTGTTTCACAACTTTACCTTGATGCACGACGACATTATGGATAACGCACCTCTTCGTAGAGGACAAGCAACTGTTCATGAAAAATGGAATTCGAATATCGCCATCCTATCAGGAGATGTGATGCTTGTGAAGGCATACGAGCAATTGATGTTGGTGGATGAAAAACATTTAAAACGTGTATTGGATCGTTTCAACGAAACAGCAGCGGGTGTATGCGAAGGACAACAATTCGATATGAATTTCGAAACGCTACCAACCATCACTGTAGATGAATATCTAAATATGATTCGTTTGAAAACTGCTGTCTTATTGGGCTTCAGTTTAGAGCTTGGCGCAATCCTTGGCGATGCCGACGATAAAAGTTGTGAGTACATGCGCACGGTAGGTATTTCTGCCGGTATCGGATTTCAATTGAAAGACGATTTGTTAGATGTGTACGGCGACGCAGCAACCTTTGGTAAAAAAGTTGGTGGCGACATCGTAGCAAATAAAAAAACGTTCATGTTGATTCGCGCGCTTGAAAAAGCAGATACAAAAACAAAAAAGGCGTTGGAGAAATTAATCTCAGACACAAGCATAGCAGACGCAGCGAAAATTAAAGGTGTAACCGATATCTACAATCAATTAGAAATCAAAGAAGAAACGGAAGCCTTGATTCAAGAACATTTTGATAAGGCCATCGAATCGTTGGGTAAAGTAAAAGGTTCGATATTCCGCAAGCACTACGTTAAAAATTATTTACTTGCGTTGATCGGTCGCGAACAATAATCGATACACACCTCGCTCTATGGGTTCACTTTCTATTACTACCATAATCATTATTGTTAATTGCGTTGTTAGCTATCTGGCATTAAGCAATCCTACGGTGATGAATAAATTAATACTAACCCCGTATTGGGTTGAACGTCGCAAGGAATATTATCGATTTCTAACTTCAGGTTTTGTGCATGGCGATTACATGCACTTGGCCTTCAACATGATTTCCCTGTATTTCTTTGGCGACAATGTAGAAACCAATTTGGGCACAGGTATGTATCTTGTTTTATATCTATTGGCATTGGTGGTATCAGACATTCCAACCTATTTAAAATACAAAAACAATTCGGGCTATGCTTCGCTGGGTGCTTCGGGCGCAGTGTCTGCCATCATCTTTGCCTCGGTTGTATTTAATCCTACAAAAAGCATTTGTTTGTATGGCTTCATTTGTTTGCCTGCATTTGTTTTTGCAATTCTTTATTTAGCGTATTCGTATTATATGGACAAGCGCAACAAGGATTACATCAACCATTCAGCGCATTTCTATGGAGCTGTTGTAGGCCTTGCATTTGTTGCTTTCACACACACTTCGGCTGTAATTACCATGTTCCTAAGTATACAGCAGTATATAATTCATTTTTAAAATAACGTCTTTAAAAGACCATAACAATAAAGGCTGCAAATGAGTATTGCAGCCTTTATTGTTTCTAATAGATACAACATGCTGTAATTTCACTGCCACGTCCGCTAGCATTCGGATTTTATTACGAATGCTAGCAAGCATCTTTTTAATTCACTTTTTGATAGTGAAACTGCCTTAATATTTTTATATTCATATACTAGCAGCTATACTCATGAAAATATTATTTGTTATCAATCCCAATTCGGGTGTAAAAAGCAATGAATCAATTGTTGCCCAGATCCAGAAAACGGCAGCGTCAAAAAAAATATCCATCAATATTCTTTATACCACAGGCAAAAGCGACGATCGTATGGTGCACGAAGAAATTGCCGTATATAAACCAGATAGAGTAGTTGCAGGTGGTGGAGATGGCACCATTCAGTTGGTTGCTCGAAATTTGATGGGTACAAACATACCCATTATGCTACTCCCACTTGGTTCTGCCAACGGACTAGCTACTTCATTAAACATTCCTACAAAAGATGAAGAACTAATTGAATACGTATTTTCAGACATACCTACTATGCCTCTAGACCTACTACGAATCAATGACACACACATCTGTGTACATCTCGCAGATTTTGGCATAAATGGCATGATGGTTAAAGAGTACGAAGAAGCTGGCGACAGCGGTATGCTTGGCTATGCACGCCATGCTATACATGCCATAAAGGAAACTCCGCTGATGCAGTACACAATCAAAACTGAAAAAGAAACCATCACGCAAGAAGGTTATATGCTAGCGTTCGCAAATGCAAATATGTATGGAACAGGAATTAAAATTACGGAAGGTTCTGTACACGATGGCATGTTTGAAATTCGCAATATCCCAAAAAAAAGCTGGACAGATTTTATCAAAGCAGGCCTTACAAAATTCAATATCTTTATTGATAAACATATGTTTACAGACGTTATCAGCTGTAGACACGCGGAAGTATTTATCGACCAAAAAGTAGATTTTCAAATTGATGGTGAATATATTGGCAAAATAAATTATTTAAAAATTGAGATGCTGCCCTCAGCAATAACTATTTTAATTCCATGAAGCCAGCACAACCCATATTGTTAAGTTTTTACGCGATTTCGAATGGAGAGCAGCTGATAATCTTTGGTCACATAACGCATTCGTTTATAAAAGATTTAAGCTTTACAGGCTTTACTACTAAAAAAACTTTTTTCACTTTATTGTCTTTATACCGCACACGTTTTGTAGCCAATCAGCAAGTTGAAATTATCTTTAATACTGGAAAATCAATAACAACAACGAACGAGAAAGGGTCTTTCTATTTTACAAGCGATTTGGTAACTGGACAGAACACTGTCGTAGAAATTATCGTGGGTGGCATTTCAGTGAAACTTATTCCCAACATATACGATCTTTCAATTCACGAAATCACATCAAACGTTTTATTAATTACAGATATTGATGACACTGTTCTGCAATCATACATATCAAATAAATTTACGAAGTTTTTCACGCTCATGTTTACTCCTATGGAGAAACGCAAAGCCGTTGAGCCTACGCTAAAATTAATTCACCAATTAATTTCGTTAGGAACAACACCTATTTATCTTTCAAACAGCGAACAAAATTTGTATCCGCTTATTTATCGTTTTTTAAAATTTAATAAATTTCCAAGTGGACCTATCTTTCTTAAAGAAATGCGCAAGCTGAGAGATGTATTTCGTGGTAAAAAATTCCCTTCAAAAGAATTACACAAACTAACTTCTTTAAATCAACTCATTCGTTTCTTTCCTTCAAAAGAATTTATTCTTATTGGAGATAATACGCAACATGATTTGGATATTTATTTACGAATGGCAGAAAAATTCCCTCAAAATATCAAATACATTATTATTCGAAAAGTTATTAATCGCCCGGCCGATGACGAAGTTGTAGTATATAAAACCAAAAAACTAAATGAGCAAGGAATTATATTGTACTATGGAAATGACTTTCCGACGATAACTGAATTGTAATTTTTCAATTTTATAGCACAACTTATAATTTTCAATGTCTGATATCGACTTCTAAAAGTCGGACATAAAATAAATTTCAGGTTGTGTCGTCCTGAAATAGCGATACAGTTTTACAAGGATAACAATTTATTAAATAGCATCACATTTTTGTGGTGCTATTTTGCTTTTATATGTTCTCATT
>JAYTLG010000283.1:0-4471 GCA_043729555.1 Cytophaga sp. | reverse complement strand
TTTCTTGCGTATTCGTGATGGTGTAAATCCATTGGATACAAGTGCGGTGCACCCCGAAAGTTATGCGGTTGTAGAACGTATGGCGAAAGACTTAGGTGCATCTGTAAAAGAAATTATGACGAGCAAAGAACTGCGTCAAAAAATAGTATTGAAAAATTATGTAAGCGAAACAATTGGTTTGCCTACACTACAAGATATCTTTCAAGAATTAGATAAACCGGGTCGCGATCCCCGTCAGACCTTTGAATTATTTGAATTTGCGGAAGGTGTTAAGGAAATGAAAGACTTACGTCCGGGTATGAAATTGCCAGGCATCATAACCAACGTAACCAAGTTTGGTGTGTTTGTAGATATTGGTGTACATCAAGATGGTTTGATACACATCAGTCATTTGAGTGATCGATTTATTTCAGACCCATCAGAGGTTGTTAAAGTACAGCAGAAGGTGCAAGTGACAGTATTAGAAGTCGACGAAGCACGTAAGCGTATTAGTTTGTCGATGAAAGGCGATGCGGGAGCGGTTGTAAGACCGAAGGGAGCAGGCGCTGGTGCGGGAGCGAAGAAAGAAAAAGAAGTTGAAGGCGATATGCAATCGAAGTTGAATATGTTGATGTCGAAGTTCAAGTAAAACACGATTTCCAGGATTAATAAAAGATAACAGGATTACCTGCGGCTGTTTATACTGTCAGTCTGGGATTAACGTCGTCGAGGTTTTAAACCTCGACGACGTTTTCTTTTGTGGGACTTCTTGGGGCGATGCCCCAAGTTATTCTATGTCAGGCTTACAGCCTGAAAATTCGTTACGTAACGATAAAAGCCTGAAAGGCTTATATAAAATAGCTTGGGGCATCACCCCAAGAGAATAAGTTCATATTTCCTTAATAAAACATAAAACCGTATCTTCGTAACTATTAATACAAAGACAATGAACATTGATTTTCAAAAAGGCAACGGACTAGTACCCGTAATCATACAAGACTCCATCACCAGAAATGTGTTGATGTTGGGTTATATGAATGAAGAAGCCTACGCAAAGACCTTATCTGAAGGCAAAGTAACCTTCTTTAGTAGAACCAAAAACCGCTTATGGACGAAAGGTGAAACAACAGGGAATTTTTTAAATGTGGTTGAAATTAAATTAGACTGCGATCAAGATACCTTATTGATTAAAGTACGTCCCCAAGGGCCGACTTGCCACAAAGGCGACGATACCTGTTGGGCTGAACATAATACAGGCAGAACCTTCTTTATAGAAAAGTTGGCAAGCGTCATCAAAGATCGCCGTAACAATCCTACAGACGTTTCTTACACAGCATCTTTGTTTAAGAAGGGTATTAATAAGATTGCACAGAAAGTAGGCGAGGAAGCGGTTGAAATTGTAATTGAAGCAAAAGATAACAATGACGACTTATTCAAAGGCGAAGCAGCCGATTTATTGTATCACTATTTGATTTTATTGGAAGCGAAAAACATTCCCTTGGATGATGTAATACAGGTGCTTGAGTCGAGACAGAAATAAGCATTTATGTTGAATCAAACCTTCAAGGTTTTATTTATCATAAAATACATCTTAAATGAATCGAAACCTTGAAGGTTTAGTTCTACAAAAAAAACGCTTTGCATGGGAATGTGAAGCGTTTTTTGTTTTTGGGTGGAAAAGGTGGATATTTATGTATCAACTAATTTTTACAAAATTTCATAAAAAATAAAACTGAGTTGTGATATATTTCTATTTCTACATTCAATTCAATAAAAACAATAAACAACAACAACCATGCATTCAATCTTAGAACAAAATTTATTTCTTGTAAAAGAACACGTTGGGATGTTTAAGGCTTCCAACAATTTCGATATTTATAATCCTGAAAACATGGAAATGATCATGACATGTAGGGAAGAAAATCTCGGCTTTTTCACAAAGATGTTTCGATTTACAGATTATAAAAGAATGACCCCTTTTCACATCGAAATCAAAACGCGATCGGGACAGAAAGTATTGACGGTAAAACGAGGCATTTCTATTTTCTTATCAACCGTTGAAGTGTTGGATGAACACGATGAGTTAATTGGAAAATTTGAGCAAAAGTTTTTCTCCATCGGCGGAAAGTTTGATGTTGTAGATGCACACAATAAAACCTTATGTACTCTAAAAGGTAAATGGACAAGTTGGGATTTTAAATTTATGAATGGCAATACAGAGTTTGCACATGTTAGTAAACAATGGGCTGGCTTTGGTAAAGAAATGTTTACAACCGCTGATAATTATATCTTGAAGATTGACGAAAATGTTGCACCCGACAACGGCATCCGATTGTTGATACTTGCTGCTGTAATGTGTATTGACATGGTGTTGAAAGAATAATTGTAATTGCAATCATCTATGCGCTTCTGATGTTAAGCACTGCCCACATCAATTTGTTGTGCTCTTTTTTGCCAACAGTCTTGTGCAGTTAGAGTGTTGTTCATGAACGAATGTTCGATTTTCTACTTTTGATGTCAACTGAAAATAATTTGCAATCCATTTTATAACGTATAGATTGATATTGCGAACATCGAACGGCTTCTACTTGTAAGTCAACGTACTATTTTAAAATGGAATAACTAAATTAAAACCAAACTATATGACACTAATACCAATAATAGGCTTGATTATCATACTACTATCAGGTTTTCGAATTGCACAAGAATATCAACGCGGTGTTGTATTTAGGCTTGGGCGATTTAAATATATTAAAGGACCTGGACTTTATTGGATTATACCATTTATCGATAGCCAACAAAAGGTTGATATTAGAACAAAAACAGTTGACCTAGAACGACAAGAAACAATCACCAAGGATAGTGTTACAATAAAAGTAAATGCGGTATTATGGTTTAAAATAACAAATCCAGAAGATGCGATTATTAAGGTTGCTGATTACAACAAAGCGGTTTATCAATTTTCAGTAACTGCTCTGCGAAATATAATTGGACAGCATTCCCTAGACGAAGTATTGAGAGAAAGAGAACAAATAAATAAAACGCTTCAAAAAATTGTTGATGCGACAACAGTTCCTTGGGGAATCAAAATTGAAATGGTAGAGATGAAAGATGTTGAAATTCCAGAAGCAATGCAACGAGCAATGGCAAGAGAAGCCGAAGCTATAAGAGAAAAAAGAGCTCGAATTGTAAAAGCAGAAGCGGAATTAGAAGCATCTATAAAATTGACACAAGGAGCAAAAGAAATGGAAAAAAGTCCAATTGCACTTGAACTTAGACGAATGCAAATGCTTTCTGAAATTGGTATTGACAACAATACAACAACTATTGTACTTGTGCCTTCGGACTTTACGAACGCAGCAAAAAGTTTTACGGAACTTGTAAATTTGAAGAAGAGTGAAGAGTAAACAACATATAATTTACACTGTTTCCTCTCGCTAGTTTTTTATTGAATATCACATTACCTATGAAGGCCATAAAAACAGCACTTCCTGAAAATTCAATCTTATACCACAATCGTCAACAATACGATTTTGTAGATAGCTTTGAAGGGGCATTAAAAGACGATACCCATCAATTTACTGCTGTTGATGTTGCGAAGGCGTTCTTTTCAAGTTCACCCAAATGGATTGAAAAATTATTCTCTTTTCGAAATAAACTTGTTGCCGTGTTTGGTTTGAAAACATCAGGAAAAATAACCGATAGAGCACAGCAATTAAAAAATTTTAAATGCGAAAAAGGAGAGTCGCTTGGCTTGTTTATCGTATTTGATAAAACTGATAATGAAGTTGTCTTGGGTGAGGATGACAAACATTTAAACTTTCGGGTTTCATTGCATTTGTCTGGTGCGGGAAGCCCATTGCAGAAGCGTACCTTGACCATATCAACTACCGTAAAATTTAATAACTGGTTTGGGCGTTTGTATTTTATGCCCGTAAGACCATTTCATGCATTGATTGTACCTACAATGCTAAAGGCTATTATTAAGGAATTAGAAAAGAAGCATCGTTAATAGAAACATCTAAATGGAAGGAGATTCTTTAAAATTTATGTCGCAGTTTTTTGACTTAACAGAAGAAGAAAAGGCTGTGTTGATCGAATTGAACGTTGTTAAGCATTTCAAAAAAGGAACTATTCTGTTGAAAGAAGGCGATGTAACAAATGATTCCTTTTATGTGAAGCAAGGTTGTATTCGGTCTTATACGATTGTTGATGGCGATGAAAAAACAATAGAGTTTTATACCGAATCTGAATTTATAACACCGCCTGGGTCGATTAATAATGAGCCTTCTGGCTATTATATCGATTGTTTAGAAGATTGTATGTTAAATGTTTCAACAAGCGATATTGCGCAAGAATTTTTTACGCGATTCCCACGATTTGAATCGGTGTGTCGTGTTTTGACAGAAGAATTGCTTGTTAAAAATCAAGTTTCCTTTGCCAATTTTAAAACCAATAGTCCTCAACAACGCTACATTCAGTTGATGGAAAC
>JAYTLG010000282.1:0-6906 GCA_043729555.1 Cytophaga sp. | reverse complement strand
TAACCATTTCGATAGCAATGCACCACCAAACGAGATTACTAAATCGGGTTTTAATTCTTCTAAATCTGCTAAGGGTATAGAAGTAAGCATGGTATCGTGTGTATGAATAACATTGCGCACGCCATGTAGATTAGAAACGACTTCGCTTATAAATGGCGCTTTGATATTGCCAATTTTTAAACGTAAAGACTCATCGTAAGGTGTTTGTCCACCAATGAATAATATTTTTTTATAGGAATCGAGTTTAGATTGTATGAATTTCCATTGTATGTCAGACAAGGTATGTAACGGTTGTTCTCGCTTGATGACTGTTGGAGATTCAGAAAATAAAATTTCCTCCGTTGGGTAAAAGGGTTCTCTAAATGGAATGTTAATGTGAACCGGACCTTTCGGGTAAGCCTCTGCAATGGCGATGGCTTCGTTTACTTTACGATAGGTTTCCCATTGACTCGCTGGCAATTCGTGTTCGGCAGACAATTGATAAAAAGCTTTACTGTGCTTGCCGTATATTTCTTGTTGTTGAATGGTTTGTCCATCATTTTGATCAATCCATTCGGTCGGTCGATCTGCCGTTAAAACAATTAAAGGAACACGTTGATAGTATGCTTCAACAATTGCGGGCGCATAATTATATAAGGCCGAACCCGATGTGCAAATTAATACCGTAGGCTTTTGAGTTTTTAAGGACATTCCCAAAGCAATGAATGCAGCAGAGCGTTCATCGGGAATTACTTTGATGGATAATTTCTTGTGGCGTGCAAAAGCAATACTTAAGGGAGCACAACGCGAACCGGGTGACAATACAACGTCGGTAACGCCATGTTGAAAGAGTATTTCGGGTATATCGTAAATTGCTTGCACGGTTATTTCTAAAAGTTTATGAGTTTAAATTACTAAAAGCTTTGCCAATTACATCCATTTTTAAGTCTGTTTCTTCATATTCTTTTTGAGCAACAGAATCTGCTGTAATTCCGGCACCTGCGTACATGGTTACAGCATTTGAAAATACTTGAGCGCAACGTATCGTAACATACAATGCTGTTTCATTATTCATATTTACAGGGCCACAATATCCGCTAAATAATTTTCGGTCGAAAGCCTCATGTTTTGTAATAAAGTCTAGTGCTTGTTTTTTAGGCATGCCACATACAGCAGATGTTGGGTGAAGCAGCTTGAGCATGGTAGAACCTAATTCTTCCATATTAACTTCTGCTGTATGAGCGGTATATTCTGTTTTTAAATGCAATAAATTTCCGGCTTGTACTGTTCGCGGACCTTGTTCAACATAATCACGTAGACGTATTGTTTTAAAACAGTTGATAATGTATCGAGATACCAATGCCTGTTCTTCAATCTCTTTGTGTGTCCAAGAAACTTCACGTATTGGGACAGAAGCATCGAATTTTTGTGTGCCTGCCAATGCAACAGTTTTAAACGTACCATCGGCACTCGTGGACAATAACAATTCAGGTGTGGCACTGATCCAAAGTCCCGTGTCTGGGTGGTAGAAAAGAACAATGCATGCTAATGGAAATTGTTCGCGTAAACTTATAAACGTTTCTTCAAGTTCATGTATTTCGCCGCGGTATGTTTTGGTACGTGCAAGTACTACTTTCTGCAAATCTTCCGTTTGAATCAATTCTTTAGCAACTTCAACAATCGATTGATAGTTTTCG
Source organism: Cytophaga sp. (assembly GCA_043729555.1). GTDB lineage: Bacteria > Bacteroidota > Bacteroidia > Cytophagales > Cytophagaceae > Cytophaga. The sequence goes on along the minus strand of JAYTLG010000282.1, from coordinate 5,230 downwards.
CTCTGTTTTTTTACTTCAATGAAGGCATTCAGATTGGCAAGAGATGTTGTACGTGTACTGGCATTTTTTATTTCATCTAAAATAGATTCAAATCCTTTTTGTACCGTGTAGTTAATTGTTTTGTCAGAACTAATTTGTACGCAATTTCGAATGAAGTATTTTTTTTCTTCCGCTTTAAAAGGCGCTATCAGAAAGCCCGTATCAAGTGTGTGAATACACGGCGTTTCGTTGGCTTCAAGTGTAACAGGATTAGGATCTAGGAGTATATTCCACGCATCCGATTCGGGGGCAGACCAACAAGCAAGTGCATATGAATGCTCCAACGCAACCGCAATGCTACCTTTGATTAAATCTTTATTGCTAAGATTGGTATCTTTATTTTTTTCTAATGTGGATGTAAGCCCCATATTATTTTTTATCTAACACCATAACGGTTAAGCGACTGCTGCAAATTAATTTTTGTTGCTCGTCTGTAATGTCAATGTCCCATATATGTGTTTTGCCACCACCGTGCAACAGTACAGCCTTACCTGTAACGATTCCGCTTTTTGCAGCACGTATGTGATTGCATGTAATCGATAATCCGACACATGATTGTGTATTTGAATCGACACACAAGTACGAACCAATGCTTCCAAGTGTTTCGGCTAGCACAGCGGAAGCTCCACCATGCAACAAACCCATCGGTTGTTTGGTTCTGTGATCAACAGGCATGGTGCCACAAATATAATTTTCACCTAGCTCCGTAAAAATAATGTCTAAGTGTTCTCCAATCGTGTTCGCTCGAATTTTATTTAATTCTTCAAGGCTTATGTTTGTATTTATCATTATACTTGTAGTTAGTAACTGAAGCCAAACAAAAGTAGAATAATTTTGAGTACCAAAAAAATATACCTTGTTCGTCACGGACAAACAGAATTTAATAAACTCGGCATTGTGCAGGGGAGTGCAGTAAACTCGTCGCTTAATGAAACGGGTAGGTTACAAGCGCAAGCGTTTTTTGATGCCTATAAAGACATTCCTTTTCAAGCAGTGTATACGTCGGCACTGAATCGAAGTATTGAATCCGTTCAAGCGTTTATTGATTTGACAATTCCGCATTACATACGACCAGGGTTGAATGAAATTAGTTGGGGCGAAATGGATGGTAAGACGGCAACGCATACCGAACACAATGAATATAAAGACTTGTTGGCACGTTGGCAGTCGGGTGATATCGAACATAAAATGTGGGGAGGCGAAAGTCCAGTAGATGTGCAAAAGCGACAAGAACCAGTTATACAGGAACTGTTGGAATCGCCTCATGATACAATATTGGTTTGCATGCATGGTAGAGCGATTCGAATTTTATTAAGTCTGCTAACGCAAACACATTTGGCGAAGATGGATCAATTTGAACATGGGAATTTATGTTTATATCTTTTAGAAGGTTCATTGTCATCGATTCAAATAATATCTGCCAACGATCAAAGGCATCTCAATCACTTGTAGAACTTTCTGAAGTGGATACATAATTCGCTTTTCGAACGCAAAAGATTTGAAGATGCTATTTTTGTGAATATTGAATCAACTATTTAACAAACAGTCTATTAAAAATAGAGTGTACTGTTGATTCCTTTCAGAATAAAAAACTACGCAAAAGTACGTAGATAAAATCTACCCTTAGTAGTGGGAATTTATCGTAAAAAACGTATTTTTGAATTCTAAGAATACGTTTAATTTCTATATAAGATAATGGCTGAATTGATTAAAATGCCTAAGATGAGCGACACCATGACAGAAGGTGTAATAGCAGCTTGGCACAAAAAAGTAGGAGACAAGGTGAAATCTGGCGACCTTTTAGCGGAAGTTGAAACGGATAAAGCTACCATGGAAATGGAATCTTATGATGATGGTGTACTCCTATATATTGCAGTTGAAGCTAAAAGCGCAGTTGCGATAGATGGTGTAATGGCTATTATTGGTAAAGAAGGTGAAAATATTGATGCCTTGATTAGTCAAATTAAAGGTGGTGGTGCACCAGCAGCTGAAGCTCCAAAGGCAGAAGCAAAAGCTGAAACAGCTGCACCTGCTACCCCAGCAGTCGACTTGTCATCTATAAAAGCGGAAGCTATTTTAATGCCGAAAATGAGTGATACAATGGTTGAAGGAACGATTGTAGCTTGGCATAAAAAAGTAGGAGATGCTGTTAAGTCTGGTGAATTACTTGCAGAAGTAGCAACAGATAAAGCAACCATGGAAATGGAATCGTACGAAGATGGTACGCTTTTACATATTGAAGTTAAAGAAGGTGATGCGGTTCAAATTGATGGTCTAATTGCAATTATAGGTGCAAAAGGAACAGATGTAACGGCAATTATTAACGCATATAAAAATGGTGGCAAGCCTTCTGCAGCTGCAGCAAGTGCTGAACCAGCTAAAGTTGAAGCTGCTGCACCGGCAGCAGCAAGTGCGCCCGCAGCACACGGTTCTTCGTCTTCAGATGGTAGATCTAAAATTTCTCCTTTAGCGCGTAAGATTGCTTCGGATAAAGGAATTGATATTAAACAAGTAAAAGGTTCAGGTGATCACGGTCGTGTTGTAAAACGCGATATTGAAAACTTTAAAGCCGAAGCAGCAGCTCCTGCAAAAACAGCAAGTGCTCCAGGCGTATCATTACCTTCAGTAGTTGGTGAAGAAAGCTTCAGCGAAGTGCCAGTTTCTCAAATGCGTAAAGTAATTGTGAAACGTTTATCTGAAAGCTTATTTACAGCTCCGCACTTCTACTTAACCATGGAAATCAACATGGACAAAGCAATTGAAGCGCGTGCAAGCATCAATGAAGTAGCTACAGCGAAAGTATCGTTCAACGATATGGTTATTCGTGCATCTGCAGCAGCACTTCGTAAACACCCAATGGTTAATGCTTCTTGGCAAGGTGATAAAATCCGTGTGAACAACCACATTCACATCGGTGTTGCTATTGCAATTGAAGATGGTCTTGTAGTTCCTGTTGTTCGTTTTGCTGATTCTAAATCATTATCTCATATTTCTATTGAAGTTAAAGACCTTGGTGCTAAAGCGAAAAGCAAAAAAATACAACCAGCAGATATGTCTGGCAACACATTCACAATTTCTAACTTAGGTATGTTTGGTATTGATGAGTTTACATCAATCATCAACTCACCTGATGCTTGTATCTTGTCTGTAGGTGGTATCAAACAAACACCTATTGTTAAAAACGGACAAATTGTAGTGGGTAATATTATGAAAGTAACATTAGCTTGCGATCACCGTGTCGTAGATGGTGCAGTTGGTTCAGCGTTTTTACAAACATTGAAAAGCTATCTTGAAGATCCGGTACGTATCTTAGCGTAAGTTTCTTCTTATATATTCTTATACAGAAAGTGCCACCCGAAACGGTGGCATTTTTGTTAATGTGATTTTAAAAAGCGAAATTCATGGTATGTTTTAGTAGCTGGCACGTATTGAAATTTATAAAATAAAAACTGAAATTTTTTATTGGATAAAATGAAACGACTCATTTATTTCTTATGTCTATTTTTTATCGCAACACTTTTTTGTTGTTGCAATAAAAAGGCAGATATTAAAATTTTATTGGAATATGATGGGCAAATGTCGATTGAACATGCACATCCCAATGCACAGAAGTTATTGGTAGATGATTTTTATTGGAATTCGATGGCAGAAACTGGGCCGCTTGGAAACGATACCGGTTCGGATGCATTTTATGGTTATAGAGCTTGGCGTAGATCAAATCTAACTAAAAGTCCTGTTGAATATTTAAACAAGTTCTATGCAAGGATGAGTTTACAACTTTTGGATTTGAATGAACTTCGTGATAGTGTTATTCTTGAATATATAGACAGTGACAATATAAACGGAAATGTCTTAGTTGATACGGATAATGCCGCCATTTCTATTGGTTTTGGACAGTTTATGCTTGAAGGTAAAATAGATCAAGATATTAAAGCCCTTACGAAACGTGCAATCACAAGAGAACGCAAACCAATTTTGCTTCGCGAATTTGCTCAAGGGCATATAGCAACTAGAGAAAAACAGTTGGAAGAAATGGCCTTAATTCTAGAAATGATGGAAACAAATCCGTAGTTGCATCAATTGTGTTTTTAGAGTTGTCACCTTAAATTAATTTAAATCTAAACGTTTATGAAAAGCAAATTTAAATTAGTAATCTCCTTTATAGCACTGGTATTTTTAGCGTGTGAAGAAAACAAAAAAGAATGCTGTGCCTTCAAAAAAGATTCAACAAATCAACCAGTATCCAGCACAATACCTAACAGACAAATTGGGTACATTATTCCAGGCTTGAATCATGGTTTTGAGCAATCGCCGATTAACATTAATTCAAGTACGGTGACAACAACTGGCAAACATAAGATAACCTTGTATTATAAGGATAAAATAAAAGAAATTGAAAATTTGGGGCATACCGTTCAATTGGATTTTGATGAAGGTAGTTCCATATCTGTTGATGATACAATCTTTAATTTCAAACAATGTCATTTCCATACACCATCTGAGCATTTAATCGACGGGGTAACGTTTCCAATGGAAATGCATATTGTAAACATGATGCCAAGTGCGGATTCGACTGCGGTGCCGCAATACATGGTGATTGCTGTGTTGTTTAAAGAAGGGAGGGAGAATGCGTTTATCACGGATTTTTTAAACTTGGTACCGAAAGGAGAATATGCAAAAAAAGATCTAACACCAGGCATTGTAAAATTGTCTGATTTATTTGGTAATGTACCTAAAGAAGTCCAAAGGCATTTTTATGAATATCGTGGCTCGCTAACAACGCCGCCGTATACAGAGTCTGTGCGATGGTATGTGTTAAAGCACGTGTTTGAAGCTTCGCCCGAACAGATTGAAGCCATTAATAAAATCGAAGGGGACAATGCACGCCATGTCAATGGGCAATACGGTAGAATGGTGTCATCGAATTAAAGCTTATTTATCGTACCAATTGCTTCAAAATTCCATAATTAATTTGTATATTAAGGATACATTCAAGCATATACTATTATGACCATACAATTCAATACAGACAAAAACATTGCTGGCAATGACCGCACAGCAACGTATTTAAGTTCAATGATTTCAGATTCGTTAGATCGTTTTAGCGAACACGTAACGCGAATTGAAGTACACCTTTCAGATGAAAATGGTAGCGGAAAAACGGGTGGCGATGATAAGCGTTGTCTTCTAG
>JAYTLG010000281.1:0-12593 GCA_043729555.1 Cytophaga sp. | reverse complement strand
GAGATGATTTGTCCGATTGAATAATTACCACCTTCAGCAGTCACCAATTTTTTTGCAATCATGGTGATAGACCAGAAAAGGAATAGCACGGTGAATGCACTTGATAATGCAGATACTAAGTTTACGCAATAAGCTACGTGTTGTACATCACTTGCGAATAGGGAGAAGAAACGACCAACTAATAAAAATATAGGGGCTCCAGGTGGGTGTGGGACCATAAGTTTATAAGAAGTTGAAATAAATTCACCGCAGTCCCAAAAACTTGCAGTTGGTTCCATTGTTGAAACGTAAACAAATGTGGCAATAAATAATACCAGCCACCCAGTAACATTGTTTATTCTATTGTAAGTCATCATTTCGGTTTTTGATAAAAATCGATAAGGTGCGAAATTACTAAAAATTTCGCTATTGAATGAGTTTCTTAGCTTTAAAATTAATATTCAAAAGGCGATTACGTCGATTTTACAATTAAATAAAATAGCTATGGTCGAATTAGTTTTATCTTTACCATCTCATCTCCTTAATTTATATGAACATCCCTTCTACATCTAATTCAGAATACGCTACATCAGTGGTGTATTTTTCAATGGAATTTGCTATTCATCAACCACTTAAATGTTATTCGGGAGGTTTGGGATTTCTTGCAGGTTCGCACATGCGGAGTGCACATGCATTGGGGCAACAGCTTGTTGGGCTTGGAATACATTGGACGTATGGTTATTACGACCAAGAACGGAATGAAGACTTGACCATGCAGGTTGCATATACAACTAAATACTATTCATTTTTAGAAGATACAGGTATTCTTGTTTCGGTAATTGTGTTTGGAAAAGAAATAAAAGTAAAGGCGTTATTACTGAAGCCAGAAGTGTTTGGTACAGCACCCATCTATTTTCTAACAACGGATATTCCTGAAAATGATTATTTGTCACGCACTATTACACATCATTTGTATGATCCGAATGAAGAAACGCGCATCGCACAAAGTATCGTATTGGGCATTGGTGGTGGTAAAGTGTTAGATGCATTAAATCATAAGGTGGATATTTATCATATCAATGAAGGCCATGCCCTACCAATTGCTTTTCACTTATTTGAAAAAAGTAATCAATGGGCAGAGGTCAAAAAGCAATTTGTATTTACAACGCATACACCTGAATCTGCTGGCAATGAAACGCATGACTTTGCTTTATTAGAACGCGCTACGTTTTTTGGTTCAGTACCTATGGATAAAATATACGAGCTTCAAGCGGAAACGGATGGAAGATTTAACTATACCTTGGCAGCTTTAAAAATGGCCAAAAAAGCTAATGGTGTATCTGCTTTGCATGGAGAAGTAGCTCGTATTATGTGGAAGGGCTATGAAGGAGTCTGCGAAATTGACCATATAACCAATTCACAGAATGTTGCTTATTGGGCCGATAAGACTTTATTGCAAGCGTATCACGAACATAATGACAGCTGGATTGCCTTTCGTAAAAAAGAACTGAAGAAAGAATTGTTTGAATATATAGCAGACCAAACGGGCGACATATTGGATCCGAATGTGTTAACCATTGTATGGAGTAGACGCTTTGCTGGCTATAAGCGTCCGGATTTAATTATGCGTGATTATGAACGTTTTTTACAGTTAATCAATCGAGTTGAGCAACCGATTCAAATTATTTGGGCTGGTAAACCATACCCCTTGGATCAAGATGGTATTGCGATGTTCAATAAGATACTTCAAACTACATTGCATTCGAAGCGTGCCGTTATTATAGTTGGGTATGAATTGAGCTTGTCGGCCTTATTGAAAAGGGGAGCCGATGTTTGGCTAAATAATCCTCGATTTACCAGGGAAGCTTCGGGTACTAGTGGTATGACGGCAGCGATGAATGCTACATTAAACCTTTCAAATAAGGATGGTTGGGTGATGGAATTTGGAGAGAATATGGTTAATAGTTTTATTATGGATCATGCGGATAATCGCGAAGATCTTTATCAACAAGATCAGGAAGACGCACTTGTGCTTTATAGAATTATAGAAGAAGAGGTTATTCCAACCTATTATAACAACCAGCATAAATGGTCTCAGATGGTGCGAAAAAGCATGGATGATATTTTCCCTTTCTTCAATTCGGATCGAATGGCAGATGAATATTATAAGAAATTATACAATGCATAGCAGCCATTTAGTATATTATTTTGAAGGCGTTCGTTTTCTGAAAACGAACGCTTTTTTTCGTTATCTATCGTTAAATAGATTTTTTATCACAATTTTGTGAGACAGGCATAGGTTTAATATTCTGTAATACAATACAATACGGCATTATTTAAAATTAATCCAAATAATAACACTCATCTATTTGTATTTAATCTAAATAAGCATAATTTTGTGCCACTTGAAATAATTATAACGACTAACAAAAATATTTTATGCTTCATTATACTTTAAGAAACCGTTTTGTGCTTGGTTTGGCACTCGTAATTGGGTTAACAACTGCTTGTAAGAAAAAAGAGGGTGATCCCGATCCAACTCCATCAACTCCAGCTTTTAGAACCACAACAATTGAGTATAGCACACTTACTCCAACAACTTCATACAGAACTGCATTTTTAGATGCCAATGGTGATAGTACGGTAAATCGAACAACTGGCAGGACACGTTTGTTGATGTTAAAAGCAATGGATGTGTATATAAAATCTGCAGCAAGTTCTGGGGTAGCAATTGACTCTACAATCATGAGTAATATGTTTAGAAATCAAAACAGTCCATATTCGGGAAATTATGTTGGCTTAAATACCGCAGGCTTACCAATGATTGGAGCTACTGCTACAACATCCATATATGCTCAAGATATTTACGAAGATTTTGAAGGTTATTTTGGTGCACACGATTTAGCAAGTCAATCAGCTACAGGTACTGCATCTAAAGGTACAGCAGGTAAATTAGGTACTTATTTATTAGATACTGCTGGAATTGAATGGGCGCAAGTTATTTCTAAATCATTTATTGGAGCATATCAAGTAGATTATATCTGTAATGTACTATTAAATACAGGTTTGAATGTTGATAATACAATGTTAGTAGCAGGGCATAACTATACAGCTTTAGAGCAGACTTGGGATGAAGCGTATGGGTTTTTAACAAATAATGATATTTATGCAGCAGGTGCAACAGATGTAACAAAAAACCCTACAGAATCTTTTTTAGGTTCATATGTATGGGAATATAACAAAGCGGGTTATCCATTATTATATGCAGCATTTTTAAAGGGTCGTGCAGCGGTTCATAATAATGACATGGTAACCGTACGAGCACAAGCAGCAATTATTCGTGGTATTATCGAAAAAGCAATTGGCGCAGCAGCAAAAGGGTATATGGTTAAAGCGGCAGATGGTTCTTCAACGGAAGCTTCTAGAGCACATGCATTTGGTGAAGGCTATGGTTTTATATATGCTACGCAGTTTTGTACGTTAACAGGCGCTAATGCAGCATTCACAGAAGATTTAATCGATGACTTGTTCGTAACTTCTGGAACTACATTTTATGATATTACGGCTTCTCAATATACAGGTGTAACTAATAAGTTAAATGCGAAGTTTAATTTATAATAATTGTATAGATAAATAAATAATTTTAACGTTTAATAAAGGCATGGGCATGTTTTTATTAAACGTTAAAATCAATTAATAACATCCGCTTATGTTGCTTGGTTCACGTTTTAAAATAGTATTCGCGTCATTGATTTTGCTTGCAGTAATGTCATGTGGACCAAAAAAAAATGGTGAAAATTTACCAAAAGGAAATTCTTTGGATAGAGGTCTAATGCTGATAAACATTGCGGATAGTATTGTAATACCAGCTTATGCAAAATTCGATGCTAAACTAGTAACAATGGTAACGGCTGGCGATGCGTTTAGAGCAAACCCAACACTTACTACACTAGCTGATTTTAGAGCTGCTTGGCGACAAGCCTATATTGAATGGCAAAAAGTTGCCATCTTTGATTTTGGTCCTGCTGCAGATAATGGATTGAATTCGTTTATGAATATATATCCTACGAATGAAGCAATCATTAATGCTAACATAACAGGTGGTAATGCGAGTCTTGAAACCTTTGCATCCTACCCCGCACAAGGATTTCCAGCTTTTGATTATTTGTTAAACGGTCTTGCTACAACAGATGCTGACATTGTAGCTTTTTACACAACAGATGTAGATGCTGCAAAACGTTTAGGGTATGTATTGCAATTAACAAATCAAATGACCTTGAAATTTTCTGCCGTGCAAACAGCTTGGAATACAACGTACAGAAATTCATTTGTCGCCAATACATCCATGGATATTTCTTCACCCACATCATTGATGGTAAATGGTATTGTTAAATATTATGAACGTAATATTCGTTCCGGGAAATTTGGCTATCCTTCAGGCGTTATGGTTGGTGGAGTTGTATCGCCTGAAAAAGTAGAAGCATTTTATGCAAAAAATCTGGGCTTGACTCTTGCTAAAACTTCGCACGACGCTTTTGTCGATTATTTTAACGGCGTAGCTATTAAGTCCGGTGTGGAAGGAGCTTCCTTGAAAACATATTTAAACTCATTAAATGCAAAGGATGCTACAACACAAATAGCATTGTCTGAAACAATCAATACGCAGTTTGGGGTAATAACAGATAAGTTAAATGTATTGACGGAAGATTTAAGCAATGAAGTATCTACAAACAATACAGCAATGATTGCGGTATATAATGAGATGCAATTGTTGGCACGTCTATTGAAAGTAGACATGACTTCCGCTATGAGTATAACGATTACCTATACCGATAACGACGGCGATTAGTATATAAAATAATTCAATGTTAAATGATGTCGTTTAGTTAAGAAATTTATCAATCTTTGTTATTGGTATTGAACTTAGCTAAACGACATTGATTTATTATAGAGCTGCATATATGAAAAACTATTTCCTTAAATCTACTTCGGCGGCACCTTTAGTCGTTTTTAGAATTGGATTGGGTCTGATGCTTTTTTTAAGCACCATTCGATTTTGGGTAAATGGATGGATAGCCGATTTATATATTACGCCTAAATACTTTTTTCCCTATTACGGCTTTGAGTTCATCGTTCCACTAGGTTTTTATACCTATATTATTTTTGCACTCTGTGCTGTATCTGCACTCTTTGTTGCACTCGGCTATTATTATCGCATTTCAATTGTTACCTTATTTCTAAGTTTTACCTACATCGAATTAATCGATAAGACAACTTATTTAAATCATTATTATTTTGTTAGCATGATTTGTTTGCTGATGATTTTTTTACCTGCACATGTTTACTTTTCAGTTGATGCGTATCGAAAAGTATCCATCCGTGCCAGCCATATACCACAGTGGTGTGTTGATGCGGTAAAGTTGTTCGTCTGTTTGTTGTATGTTTTTGCAGGTATTGCCAAAATAAACAGTGATTGGTTGCTACATGCTTTACCACTTAAAATATGGTTGCCCGCACGTAATGACATGCCTGTTATTGGTTTCTTGTTTAATTATACGTGGCTTGCATTTATATTTAGTTGGTTTGGTTGTATCTATGATTTAAGCATTGCTTTTTTCTTATGGAATAAAAAAACACGCATGGCAGCATACCTAGCAGTGGTCGTATTTCATGTGTTGACTTCCCTTCTTTTTCCAATTGGAATATTTCCGTATGTAATGATTGTAACAGCATTGATATACTTTTCGGCTGATTTTCATACCCGTATTATTCAATGTATACAAGGCTTGATCCCTGCGTCTGCAATTAATACCCATGTGCAGAAAACGTATGCATACACAACGAGTCAATTGTATGTTGTAAAAGCTGCTATTTTATTATTTTTCCTTCTTCAATTTCTTATCCCATTTAGGTATCTTTGCTATCCTGGAAACTTGTTTTGGACAGAACAAGGATATCGCTTTTCTTGGCGGGTGATGTTGATGGAAAAAGCAGGGCATGCAGAGTTTACCGTTAAAGATGCTGTTGGTAATTATCGAATCGTGAACAATGAGGATTTTCTTACCAAGCAACAAGAAAAAATGATGGCTACGCAACCAGATATGATTTTACAATACGCACATATATTAGCCAACTATTACAAGACACAAGGTTTTGTAAATCCTCAAGTGTATGCGGATGTGTATGTAGCGTTAAATGGGCAATTGGGAAAATCAATGGTTGATAAAATGGTCGACCTTGCAAAAGAAGAAGAATCTTTTGCGCACAAATCATGGATTATACGTTATAAATGAATAGGTTCTTATATATAATTTTAGTGCTTGCTTGTTTATGTTCTGTTGAAGTTTTTGGACAACATAAATTAACAGGTAAGGTTACTGCAACCAAAGATAGCACACATGTGGGGTCTTGTACGGTAGTATTGAATGACGGCAAGTATGTTGTTAACAGCGATTCGTTGGGGCATTTCCAATTTAAAGATTTAGAAAACGGCACCTATCAATTGGCTGTATATGCTGTAGGATATGAGAAAGCGCAACAAGTAGTTGTAATACAGGGTAAGAATAAACACGTCCATATTTATGTGCATGAAGAATCGTACAATAACGACACCATCGTAGTAACTGCCACCTATGTGCATACACACATGGAAGATGTTGAGGACATGGGGATTTATGCGGGTAAAAAATCAGAGGTAATTATTATTGACAGTTTAACCGTAAATACTTCCACCAACAACGCGCGACAAGTATATGCGCGTGTACCGGGCTTGAATGTTTGGGAGAATGACGGTGCGGGTATTCAATTGAGTATTGGTGGTCGTGGATTAGATCCAAATAGAACTTCGAGTTTTAATGTGCGTCAAATGGGGTGTGATATTAGTGCCGATGCATTGGGTTATCCGGAAAGTTACTACACGCCCGCAATAGAAGGGGTAGAACGCATACAAGTAATACGCGGTGCAGCTTCCTTACAGTATGGTACGCAGTTTGGTGGTTTGTTGAATTTTGTGATGCGCAAACCGGTTGAAAATAAAAAAATAGGATTGGTAGCCCGCCAATCATTCGGCTCTTGGGGCTTTTACAATACCTTCACAAGTTTGGGTGGTACGGTAGGTAAATTGAGTTACTATACATTTTTTCAATACAAAACGGGTAACGGCTGGAGACCAAACTCCGATTTCAATACCTATAATTATTATGGAAATGTAAATTACAAAATTAGCAAGAAGACAACGATTGGTTTGGATATTACGGTGATGAGCTATTTGGCGCATCAGCCGGGTGGTTTAACTGATCAGATGTTTGAAGAAGATCCACGTCAAAGTAATCGCGAGCGTAATTGGTTTCAAGTAAATTGGAATATGGCTGCCCTTCATTTGAATCACAAATTCAATAAGTCCAATGAGTTTGATTTTCGTTTGTTTGGTTTGTATGCAAATCGATACAGCATTGGTTTTAGACCCAATCGAGTGGCAACCATTGATAACGGTACTTCCGAGCGCGATTTGATTAAAGGCGACTTCCGAAACATTGGTGCTGAAGCACGTTACATGAAGCGTTATTATCTTGGCGGTAAATACTTGGTATTGTTAATGGGTGCGAGAGGGTACTATGGTAGCAACTTAAGCACGCAAGGACAAGGCTCAACGGGAAGTAATGCGGATTTTAATTACGTGTCCAATAATTTCATGAATTACGATTATTCATTTTTGAATAAAAACATTTCACTCTTTGCTGAAAATATTTTTTACGTAGGCAACAAACTATCCATCACACCTGGTTTACGATACGAATACATCAACACAGCTGCCGATGGGTATTACGGAACCATTACCTATGATTTGGCTGGCAATGTAATTAGTCAAGATACGACGTTTGAAAAAAGATCGAGTGTGCGAAATTTTGTTTTAGGTGGTTTGGGTATTAGTTACAAACCAAATGCTAAAATGAATATTTACGGAAATATTTCTCAAAATTATCGTTCCATTACCTATAGTGACATGCGCATCACCAATCCATCATCGGTGATAAATCCAGACATGAAAGATGAAACAGGTTTTACCACAGATGTCGGTGTGCGTAGTCAAGGTCAACGATTGTTTACGTATGATGCCAGCTTTTTCATATTGAATTACAACAATCGTATTGGGGAGTATTTGACCACGGATGCTTCAAACAGAGTTATTAGAGAGCGTACAAATATTGGACAGGCTATAATGATTGGTTTGGAATGTTATTTGGAATACGATTATGTTGGAAAGTTTTTTCCCAAATCAAAAAAGTGGAATGGTAGTATTTTTACCAATACCGCCTTTATAAAATCACAATACGTGTTTAGTGAAATTACTGCCGTTGATGGTAATCAAGTGGAGTTTGTGCCTAAAGTAAATGTTAAATTAGGCGCGCGCGCTGGATACAAAAAATTTAAGTCATCGCTTCAGTTCACGTATTTGTCTGAACAATATTCGGATGCAACCAATGCTGTTAACGGCGGTGTGTCAGGTGTTGTTGGTGTAATTCCTTCGTATTACATTATGGATTTTAGTTGTTCGTACGAATACCGTATATTCAAACTAGAAGCAACCTTAAACAACTTAACAAATAATATGTATTTTACGCGTCGTGCAACAGGCTATCCTGGCCCAGGGATTTTGCCGTCAGACGGCAGAGCGTTTTATGTGACGTTGCAAGTGAAGATTTAGTTGCTATCCGCCGCCGCGGATCTGGACCGTGCAAGAATAGGGTACATAGTACAAGTACATACATACAAAAAAAGTTTTTAATTTCTACGCGCTCCGCGTTGGATATACAATCACGGCGAAATTTTTTCCTCGGACTTTTCCTTTGGCTAATTTTAGTTTAATGTGCATTATTAACGAAAAAATTATGTTAACATATGTTACTAAATTTAGTGTGGTGGCAACTAAGACAACTATTTTTCAATACTTTTATTTTCACAAGATTTTAAAGCCGTGCTAGTACCTACATTTTGTCCCGATAGCTATTGGGATGGCCAATCATATTCGCCTCATATTGATTCAATGAAAGGTGATGCGTTAGTTGGAGATTGTAATAGATTACAAAAGAAAAATAAAAACTGTAGCTGTACGTGGCAATATACGGGTACAGCTACAGTTTTAAAGGCTATGTGTTATATGTGCGTACCGATAATGAGTATAGAGCTGTAAATACATTACAACAAAAGGAAGTATATAAAATGAATGCATCGTCACTTGCTTCTGGCATCTATGAAGTGCGGGTGTATTTTAACGATGGCACATGTATACGTTCCCACAAACAAGAAGTTAACATAAAATAACAATCAGATGAAAAAAGTTTTTTTAAATTATTTTCTATTTTGCCTGCTGCTTGCAAGTTATACAAGCACTGCACAGGTGGGCATAAACACCACCAACCCGCACCCTTCTGCTGCGCTTGATATAACAGCTGTTGATAAAGGTTTGTTGTTGCCTCGAATTACTACTGCTGCTCGATTAGGCATGACGGGTATGGCAAACTCGCTGTTGGTCTTTGATACCGACTTGCAACTGTTTTTTTATTATCAGGCTGCCAATGCAAAGTGGTATAGTTTAAATGCTTGGCAATCGGAAGTAACACAAACTGGAGGCAACACAGACACCATCACAACAACCTATAGTTCGGTAGGTATTGGCACCAGTGTGCCGACGAAACGATTGGATGTTGTAGGGGATATAGGTGCAACTGCAACGATCACAGCAGGACACAGCATCACAGCACCTAAGATTTATGGCGAGGGCACGATGCCAGCAGGTGCCATTATTATGTGGTCGGGTGCTATAACAGCTATACCCGCGGGATGGGCTTTGTGCGATGGGGATATAGCAGGTATACATGCTCCACAAATAATCCCTAATTTGAGCGGACGTTTTGTGGTGGGGTATGATTCGGCAGATGTTCGTTATAATAATTTGTCATCTACAAATAGAATTGGTGGTAATGATACTATTACAATACAAAACAACAATTTGCCTATTGTTTCTCCATGGAGTATAAATGACCCTGGCCATATTCATGATTTCAAGGATCGGTCAGGTTATACTGCGTCTTTATCTACGGGGAACGATAGCAATAATAAAAATGAGTCGCAACTTGATGCAGACCGAAAAACATTTAGTTCTTACACAGGAATAACTCTTAAAATAAATCAAGGTGGTGGGCAAGGGGTGGATATTCGACCTCCTTATTATGTAGTTGCTTATATTATTAAATTAAATTATTAATCCAATCTTTACTTGTATGAAAATTAAATATTTATTATTAATCCTATTCACAACGCTATTGTTTTCTTGTAAAAAAACAATAGAAGATGTATCACCATATACATTTGATGTATCTACCCTGCAAACACAGGATGCAAAATTGTTATTCATAATCAAAGATCACACCCAGTTGGGTACTTCAACAAATAGGCTTGTTAAAATAAAGGCAGATGATACTGTGCAAGAAATCAATTTAACAGACGTGAACGGAACTGGAGTTGCAGATAAATTAAGGCCATTGTGTTTATCAAATGCCAATCCTGATTTTATGTTAATTTCCATGGCAAGAGGAGGGGATTCTCCTGTAGATGGTTATCTAATCAATAAATCAACAGGCGCCTTGATTTCTATTGCAGGATTTGGAGGAGCGCCAGCCTTCATTGAATTCGGAACATTGATGAATAACCGATTGTCGTACTTTGACGGCAGTAGTTTTTTGTATTTTAAAACAACAAGTTTGCCAAATTCTGGCTCTATTGTAAGGGTGTCAACTGTAAATCCTAATTACATTACAGGTCAAAAAATGTTGCCAGATACTGTTTACAGAGTGGAAAGTTTTGCCGTAGATGCCGATAAAAACATTATTGTTAACATGATAGGTCAAAGTCTAGGACAATCAAAATTTGTTGTTTTTAATTCTAACAATACGACTTTCATGCCAGATATATATGGAGCTACAACGTATTGGGTTGGAGCCACGGGTAAATTTAATTACAATGGTCTGGGAGGTTACTTAAAGCAAGTTACCTATAATGATGTATCAAACACATTTACTTTTTCAGACTACAAAAATTTATTTCAAAATGGAATTAATACTCAATTGTTTAATCATAAGAGTTATAAAGTTATTTATTCTGGAAAATTCATACTTGTTAATGATGGTAAAGTATATGAATTGGAAAATGGAACCAACCCACCCAAAGTAATATCTACTATAAATATAACCAATCAGCAATCGGTTTCACACTCACAAACCAACGGGCTCGTATTTATTGCTGGTGAAAATGCATCTGGGCAACAAACCATTTTTAGAATTAATTTGGCGAGCAACTATTCTTATACAACGTATCCAACACCAGGCAAATATAATTTTAGTGAAATAGAAGCATTTGAAGATGGTACGGTATACGCCACTGCCAAACGTAACAGCGATGGCAAATATGTGATCTTGAAATTTGCACCAGACGGTACGGAGACCTTGTTAGACGAAACACTCAACAAAAAAGGCATCTGGTTAGAAAAAGTTTCTGAGTTTACAAATTAATTTATTAAAAAATGTGCTGTATTTTATTTTAAATGCAGCACATTTTTCTACTCCACTATGCAGCGCATTGTTTTTATAGTATTTTTCTTTATTGGTATTGCTGTGCATGCACAACAGACTTTGCCAATACTTTCGGACGAAGATACAACCGATCTCTATAATGCTATGCACACGCCTCAAGGAGAAGCACTGATAAGCAGCCAAGAGCAAGCCGCTATTAACGACAGCTTAACCAAAGCCGGCTATGCTCTTAAGCGCCTAAAAGATGTGATCAATATGAAAAAAGACATCTTGTGGGCATCAACGCTAAGCCAACGTATTCGGGATTTTCAAGACTCAACATTTATATTGGTTAGTCCGCTGATGAAAGTGCAAGGCACAGGTGTACTCATAGGTTTGGTAAGCAGAGTAGGAGAAATAAATCTATTTGACCCCATAGACCCCTACGTCACGCTGTATTGGAAAATCAATCCTGTAACCAATTTAGAAATGCCCTTTCGTTTGCAACTGCAAGTTGAACACGGAGCTATGCTGCCCGACAGTTTATTTGCCGATATTGAACTGGCCATACAAACGTATTATGCAGGTAAAATTTACGAAAATGTGGACGAAACCGAAGATGATATTGTAGGCGCAACCATAGAGTTTTTAGATTTGCTAGAAGCCAAAGTAGGTGATAGGTATGCACCTAAGTATATGTTTAAAGTGGATGGGCACGAGTATCGTAGTGGACATAGCATGAGTATATACGAGCATGTCGCAAATCAAGTAGATACAGTCGTCTCCATTTATTTAATTGATAGAAAAAGTAAAGCAACGGTACAAACTACCATCGATTGGAATGGCGCTGAAGTAGAAGCGTATCATGCATTTGTAGACAAAGATTCCATTGGTACACATACCATAACGGCAACCATTGATAGTGCCGATTATGTTTTTACTGTAACATTAATTGGTGATGATGTATTGAATGTTATTTCGCAATCGATACTGTCTGTATTTGAAGCTGCATTGGTAGATGCCATGCAGATATTAGCAGACTCCGCG
>JAYTLG010000280.1:0-18241 GCA_043729555.1 Cytophaga sp. | reverse complement strand
TGTTTTTTTAATAGTAGTCATTGTTAATAGTTTAAAATGTAGCGTGAATTTAGTAGATTGGGTTGGATTGTTCACCCAAAGGGTGTTAGTTCAACAGCGGTTTGTAGTCAGTGCAGGATTCGTAGTGAAGTAAACTATATTGTTATTAATCGCCAAGGGCTTGGCTTCGCAAAAATAAGCCCTTGGCTTACTTCAATAGTAAAGTAATCATTAAAGCATTAACACTTGCACCGACCACAAGCCGCTATCCGTTAGGGGCAATGTTAGCCGACAGAGCATTTATCGTATTTTTTGACTAAATTTGCTTAAAATCAGGTGAATATGCCAAATTTATACATTATAGCAGGATGTAATGGTGCTGGAAAGACAACGGCTTCATACACCGTTCTGCCTGAAATACTTAATTGCAAAGAGTTTATTAATGCAGATGAAATTGCAAAAGGACTTTCCCCTTTTCAACCAGAGAAAGTAGCTATTCAATCAGGGAGAATAATGCTTAAAAGAATTGATGAACTTTTAACTTCAAAAGCGGATTTTGCTTTTGAGACGACATTGTCTTCTAAGAGCTATGTTAATACCGTGAAAGAGGCTCAAGAATATGGTTATAGTGTGACATTGATTTACTTTTGGTTAAACACTGTTGACTTAGCTAAGGAAAGAGTTAAAGATCGAGTAGCTGAAGGAGGTCATAATATTCCCACAGAGGTAATTGAGAGAAGATATAAACTTGGACTTGAAAACTTATTCAAACGATTCATTCCAATTGTTGACTATTGGATGATATTTGATAATTCATCAAATCATTCTAACTTAATATCAGAAGGTGGTAGAGATGAAGAAAATAAAGTTTATGATAAAGAGATTTGGGAAACTTTAAACAGTGCAGCTTATGGAAAGTAAGAACAAAGAATTAAGAGATAAAATTGTATTGGGAGTAAAACTGGCAGTCAGTAAATTGATTGAGCGCAAAAGAGAATCTGATGGAGAACTTGTGTATTCTAAAGATGGCAAGGTTGTGAGAATTAGAGCCCGTGATATTCAAGAATAAAAGCACTGTGCCTAACATTGTTGTCAGTGCAGGTATTCTGCTAGAGTAAACAGCAGAGCCAATAATCGCCATGGGCTTGGCTACGCAAAGATAAGCCCATGGCTTACTTCGTTACTAAAGTGAAGTGATGAGCTTTAACACCTGCAACGACCACAACACGCTATCCGTTAGGTGCAATGGCGGTAGACGCAATAACATAACAATTCAATCTAACGACTAAATAAGTCCAATGGAAAACAAACAAGACAATCCGAAAATTCTTAAAAATAAATATCTTCCGACAGCTGAATTTTATAGCCAAATAATTGACAGTTTGCAGGATTATTCAATTTTTACATTAGATAAAGAATTTAATATAAATAGTTGGAGTGCCGGTTCGACAAAGATATTTGGTTATGAAGTGGACGAAGTTCTTGGAGTGCCATTCGATTTAATATTTACGGATGAAGATTTAAAAAATGGTGTCCCGAAAAAAGAAATTGAAACAGCTTTAAAAGAAGGAAGAGCAACAGATAATAGATGGCATATCGCTAAAGACAAGAGCTTGTTTTATGCTTTTGGGTTGGTGTTTCCACTCGTTAGTATAGATGGAGTGATGATAGGATATGTTAAAATTTTACAGGACTTAACATACAGGAAACAATCGGAGGATTCTATAAAGAAATATGTCAAAGAATTAGAAGACCTTAACACACATAAAGAAAGTGTTATGGCAATACTTTCACACGATTTACGCAGTCCATTATCATCTATCATAGGAACTGCAAAATATTTGAAAGAAAATTTTCATAAAATGAAACCTGATGTTGTTCAGGAAATGCTTGACTTACTCTATAAATCATCAATTGATGAATTAGATATGTTAGATTATTTAGTTGAATGGGCAAGAATAAAATACGCATCAGACACCTTTTCTCCAACAAAAATTAAGTTAACCGAATACATTGATAAGGTGTTCGAAACATTAAACGAAAGTGCTTCAATAAATACAATAAATCTTCATCACGAAATCGAAGAAAATACGTCCGTATTTGCAGATGGCAAAATGCTAATTTCCATCGTACAAAATATAGTTTCAAATGCGATAAAACATACCGAAAAAGGAGGGGCAGTAACGGTTTCAGCAAAAAGTAAAGATGACAAAATTATTATTCAGGTTAAGGACACTGGAATTGGAATGTCGAAAGAAATAATGGCTAAACTTTTTACACCACAAATGAAAGCCCTTTCAGAAGCAAGAAAAAAGGATAAGGGTGCTGGAATTGGGTTATTATTGGTTAAAGGATTTTTAGAAAAAAATGGTGGTGAAATATGGGTAGAAAGTATTGAAGGCGAGGGTTCTTCTTTTTATTTTACATTACCCATTGAGAAACCATTATATAAAGTGGGTAGTTCAGACGAAATTATGTTTGACGAAAGTACTTAGCACAAGGGCTGATGAACGACATTGAAATAGCCCTTTCTGGCGCGAGCATCCTGCTCGTGCCACAAGTATATAGAGCGTCCCGCGCGGGGATACTTGAATAAGACAATGCCATTCATTATATTTGAAGAACATTTTTTAAATTATTTTTTATGAGTAGAAAATATCGCTTCGGAGCAGATCGTCATGCCCACTTTGTCACCTTCATTGTTATCGATTGGATCGATTTTTTTATTCGAAACGAATACAAAGAAGTCTTTTTTAATGCCATAAAACATTACCAGCAAAACAATGGACTGGAAGTTTATGCGTACTGTATCATGACCAGTCACATTCATTTGATCTTGCGTTCAGCAGCACCTGACAATTTAGGTGAAACTATAAGAAATTTAAAAGGTTATATCTCTCGTGTTTTTCATACGATGCTGGAAGCAGAAAGCAATACGTAAGAAAGTAGAAAAAGATGGTTGTTGTGGTTGATGAGACATGCCGGAAAACATAATTCAAATACAAAAGACTTTCAATTTTGGGAACAACACAATCATCCCATAGAGTTATTTAGTGATGAGGTGTTTTATCAAAAAATGAATTATATTCACATGAATCCTGTAACGTCAGGATTTGTATTGTAGCCAGAAGAATGGCTATACAGTAGCGCAAGAGATCATGCAGGGCAAAAGTGGCTTCTTGTCTTGCAATGTTATAGGATGCCCGAGCGGGACGCTCTATGTGCTTTGGGCACGAGCAGGATGCTCGCGCCAGTGGGGAGCCATTAATCGCCATGGGCTTGGCTACGCAAAGATAAGCCCATGGCTCCCCTCGGTACTAGCGTGCAGTGAAGAGCTTTAACTCCTGCACCGTCTACAACACGCTATCCGTTAGCCTTAATTAAAAAAAACAATGACAACAGAAACAGAGATAAAAAGATTAGAAACACTAAGGAAGTTTGAGATCTTGGATACTCCACCAGATGGAACATACGACCGTATAGTAAAATTAGTAGCAAAGTTATTAAACGTACCAATTGCTATTGTTTCTTTAGTAGATACTGATAGAATTTGGTTTAAGTCAGCATTTGGCTTGAATGTTCAGCAAATACCAAGAGAAGAAGGGCTATGTGCATCAGCTATTTTTTCTAAGGATTTTTAAATGGTAGAAAATGCTTTAAAAGACCCCAGAACACTTAGAAATTCATTAGTAACAAGTGAATTTGGATTAAGATTTTATGCAGCAGTTCCTTTAACAACCTCTGACGGTTTCAACTTGGGGACGCTTTGCGTTCTTGACAAAAAGCCAAGAACCCTAAATAATACGGAACAACAGATATTAGAAGATTTAGCCTATGTTGTGATTGAGCAGTTAGAATTGCGTCTAATGGCTCGTTCGGCAATAAATTCACAAAATAAAATGGCTTATATGATAACTCACGATGTCCGTAGTGCAGTTTGCAACATCCCTTATTTAGTAGATTTAATAAAAGAGCAAAAAGGAAATCCTGATGAGGTAGAAGAAATGGGGGATATGATAAAATCTTTCGCAGATAAAAGCATACAGGCAGTAGATAGTTTTTTAAGGCATGCTGTAAATTCGTCAAAAGATATTCCTTATAGATTTGAGTCTTTTGATCTTTCCGAGCTTACTAACAGAGTAATATCAACTAATAAGGTAATAGCATCAAAAAAACAGCAGAAAATAGAAAGTTCAGTAGAGACGAATATACTTGTTCATGGAGATAAAACAAGGTTGTCAGAATTGATAGATAATTTTTTAAGTAATGCTATTAAGTATTCGCCAAGCGGCAAAGACATTACTGTCCTTTTAGAGAAAAAAGGAGAAAAAGTAATTTTAGAAGTAAAAGATAATGGGCAAGGAATGACGATTGAGGATATGAATAATGCTTTTAAGCAGTTTAGTAAGTTAAGTGCTAAACCGACAGGCAATGAAGTGTCTACGGGACTTGGTTTATGGATTGCCAAAGAAATTGCAGAAAGGCACGGAGGAAACGTAAAAGTAAATAGTGAAGGTAAAGACAAAGGAACAATATTTACGATTGAGTTGCCAATGTTTGAAAATGGAAATTAGAAATAATAAATAATTACACAAATGGCGCGGATGTTCCGCAGGATCATCCGTGCCATTTACCACAAAGTAATAAAGTGTAGCAATGTGCATATGGATTTGCAATCCATACATTGATAATGGTGTTTTATTTTTATATTTAAATTGAGGTAGGGATCGCAGATCCCTAAAGTCGATATTGTTAATATTAGTTTTAGTGTATGTCACGGATGATCCTTCGTAACATCCGCGTCAGATCTGTTGGCGCAAGAGTATCTTTTGTCTATCCCGAGACTTCGGGATATAGAGCTTATAGCTCGAACATACTATAACACAATAAACACCGAGCGATACGCTCTAAAAATAAAAGGCACAAGCTAAAAGCTTTCGCCTGCAAGAGTATAGTAAGATGAAAAAAATACATTTGATATTATGTTGCATTTTGTTGGCAAGCTGTTCGGGTATAAACTTTGACAGGCCTATGCCCAAGGATGGCATAAAGCTACAGCACTTTACCGCTGAATTAGTAGGGATGTATTATAGTGCTGACAGCACAATCGGGTCAAGAAATAAAGAAATATTTTATAATTCAAAATACTACTCAAAGGATTTTATCATGCTACAAGATTCGGTCATGATCTTTTCGGGAATGTTAACCATTACGGATCAGCTAGCATTTTACTCACTAGAATTTTCAACGTATTATCAACTGTCTAAATTCGATACAGCACAGGTCGTTGAAAGGCATAAAAATGAAATAAAAATTATACAAGATGGTTATCTCATATTCAAAGAAAGCACTCAAGACACCATCATGAACTTGCATAAGAAAGACAAATTAATTCAGTCGAATGGAAAATATTATTTAAATCATTTTATCGATAAAAATAACTGGGAGATTTTTCAATTTGAGCATGTGAGTGCAAATTCTTATTCTATAAATATCACCAACGAACAGGATAGGAATAAATTTATAGATTCTAGCGATGTATGGAAACCAATATTTGCTCCGGCACTCCATCTGTCGAATAAAAAGTTTAAGGATTTTGTTGATGGTGGAGGGTTTAGGACAAAAGTTAGCTTGCAGAAACACGATCATTAGCTATCAGCTTTCGCCAGCTAAAATTAAAACTTGTTTCGACATTGGATTTGTTAGCCCAAGCTCGTTGAGTACATTCTTTAACGCTCGTGTTGGACTGACTTTTAAGCTTCCGCCAGCGCTTTTTATTTCTTTACTATAGAACACCTCTCTAGCCATTTTAAACGTAAGCTGTTTCTTTATCACTTTAAGCAGATAAAAGGGTAAAGGCGAAGTCTTACTGCATATGAAATCCCAAACAGATAGATTAATAGTGTACATTGAGCCGCTGCCTTAATGCACTCGAGATGAAATCCAAAAATTCAATACCAGAAATAAATAAGGAACTCATCAAGTCCACTAACATTTTTCCTGTGGTGGGCATTGGTGCATCTGCTGGCGGGCTCGATGCTTTTAAAAAATTATTAAAAGCAATCCCCGAAGACTCCGGTATGGCTTATGTGTTGGTACAGCACCTTGATCCCAACCACGAAAGTCTTCTTGTAGAATTGCTGCAAAAAGTTACCAAGATTCCAGTACTCGAAATTGCGGATGATATTAAAGTTCAGCCCAACCATATTTATATCCTCCCCAGCAATAAAATGATGATTGCTAATGATGGTGTGCTGGAACTTAGTCAACGCCCAGCAAAAAGCAAAATGGAACGTAACCTCCCCATTGATCTTTTTTTTACATCGCTTGCCGAAGTACATCAAAGCCATGCTATTGGTGTGGTATTGTCTGGCACGGCTAGTGATGGCACCATGGGTTTGAAGGCGATTAAAGATAATGGAGGCATCACTTTTGCGCAAGACGAGGAATCGGCAGCCTATGAAGGCATGCCGCATAGCGCCGTTGAAGCGGGGGTAGTTGACTTTATTTTATCGCCCGATAAAATACCACAAAAACTTTTGGAAGTAATAAACATTATTCGAGGTAAAGATGGTGAGGATATTCCACAACAAGCGGAAGAGGTGTTTAAACACATTCTTTCACTGCTCCGCATTCGCAAGGGTACAGATTTTACGTATTATAAACAATCTACCATCCGCAGAAGAATACTCCGCAGGATGGCCATTAATAAAACAGAAGAACCTTCGGCCTATTTAAAATATTTAAGAGAGAAAAAAACAGAACAAGATTTATTGTATCAAGATTTACTGATTCCTGTGACTGATTTTTTTAGAGATCCGAAAATTTTTGACACCTTATGCAAATCTGTATTTCCTCTTATTGTAAAAAATAAAATAGAAGGCGAGCCCATTCGTGTTTGGGTGGCTGGTTGCAGTACAGGCGAAGAAGTATATTCAATAGCAATCTGTTTTAAGGAATTGTTGGACGATCTTTTTTCCCCTGACGGAAATCAAAGAGTGCAAATTTTTGCTACTGACATCAGTGAACCTGCCATTGCAAAGGCCCGCAGTGGAGTTTATTCAATCAGCGATGTAAAGGGATTAAGCGAAGAGCACCTGACAAAATATTTCACTAAGAATAATGGGGACTACCAAGCAAAAAAAACCATCCGCGATTTATGTGTGTTTGCAGTCCATAATTTTTTAAAAGATCCTGCCTTTAGTAAAATGGATTTAATAAGCTGCCGCAATGTGCTTATTTATATGGAGCCTTATTTGCAAAAAAAAGCACTCACCACTTTTCATTACGCATTAAATTCAAAAGGACTTTTATTGCTGGGTAAATCAGAAACAACCAGTGGAGTGCCAGATCATTTTGCAATATGCCAATTGAAGGGCACTGCGAAAACCGATAAGATATTTACCTGTAAAGATATCCCAGGCAGGTTTGTGCCTACCGCAAGCTTGCTCAGTGAAAAAAGCTTTGCCGATAAAAACGTGCACAGTAAAAGTGAAATCATTCGTACCGATTTTCAAAAAACCGCCGATGATATTATGCTGAGCAAATACACTCCTGCTGGTGTGGTGGTAAATGAGGTCATGGATATTGTACACTTCAGAGGTAGGACCGGCAATTTTTTAGAACCATCACCAGGGAAAGCCAGCCTTAATTTATTGAAGATGGCTAAAGAAGGATTGGCATTTGAACTGCGCAATATTTTGCACAAAGCAAAAAAAGAAAATGCAACTGTTATAAAAGAAAATATTCCGGTACAAATAAATGATGTGCAACACACTATTTCAATTGAAGCTATACCATTGCCGAATATTATTGAGCCACATTACCTGGTGCTTTTTCACAATCAGTTATTAAATGCCAACCAGCAAATACCAACAAGCATTAAAAAAACATCCGCTGCTTCTAAATCATCCAGTGCCGCCAAAGATTTACGCATACAGCAATTAGAAAAAGAACTGGCGCAAAGCCGTGAGGACATGCGTAGCATTACCGAAGAGCAGGAAGCAGCCAACGAAGAATTGCAAAGTGCGAATGAAGAACTGCTGAGTGGTAGCGAAGAATTGCAGAGCCTGAATGAGGAAATGGAAACCAGCAAAGAAGAATTGCAAAGTACCAATGAAGAACTGAGCGTTGTAAACCAGGAAATGATTGGGCTTAATGAACAGGTTACAGAAGCAAGAGATTATGCAGAAGCCATTATATCGTCCTTGCACGAACCTCTGTTGGTACTTGATAAGCACCTTCGGATAAAATCGGCCAATGCTTCTTTTTATAAAACTTTCCATGTCAATGAAAAAGATACCGAGGGGAAATTATTATTTGAACTCGGCAATAAACAATGGGATATTCCGGCATTACGGAAACAGTTACAAAACATTCTGTTACATAAGGTAAAGTTTGAAAATTTTGAAGTAGCACACAATTTCCCCAACATTGGCGAACGTACTGTAGTACTTAATGGCCGCGAAGTCCTTAATGAAGCCGGCAACGAAAAATTAATTCTGCTTGCTATTGAAGACATTACCGAACAGTTGATTGCCCATAAAAAAATTGAAGAAAGTGAATTTCGTTACCACAACATGATTTCCACTTCTACTTCGGCTATTGGTATTTTACAAGGCAAGGACATGGTTATTACCACTGCAAACAATGCCATTATAGAGATCTGGGGCAAAGGTAATGATGTCATTGGAAAATCATATTTTGAATTGCTTCCTGAATTAGGCGTACAAGGATACAAAGAAATTTTTGATGCGGTATACACAACAGGAAAACCATTTGTTGCAGTTGAATCTCCAGTTCATATTTTACAGCATGGGAAAATAGCACTGAAGTATTATAATTTCATTTTGCAACCGCAACACAATACAGAAGGACAAATAATAGGTGTGGGCATCATTGCCACTGAAGTAACCACGCAAGCTGAATACAATTTGCAATTAAGAGAAAGCGAAGAACGCTTCCGTTTGATGGCTGACAATATTCCACTGAACGTATTTATAATAGAACCAACTGCAGATGCGAAAATCAGTTATTGGAACAAATACTGGTTAGATTACACGGGGCAAACATTGGAAGAAGCACTTGGCAGAACATGGGATGACGTTATACATCCAGACGATGTGCAACCCATTATGGATGTGTATATACCTGCTTTTGAAGCTCGCAAGCCTTATTCCTTAACCGGCATTCGCATTAAGCGCTACGATGGGGAATACAGGTGGTTTGCGGTTCAGGCGAATCCTCGTTATTTGCCCAATGGAGAATTTATTGGCTTTATAGGTGTTGGTTTTGATATTCATGAACAAAAGTTGTTTGAAAAAGAATTAATCGAAGCAAAAATAATAGCAGAAAATGCTACGAAATTTAAGCAACAGTTTTTATCAAACATGAGTCACGAAATTCGAACACCATTGAATTCTATTTTAGGATTTGCAAATGTGTTGATGAAAACCGAGTTGAGTGAAAAACAAAAGGAGTATGTTCAGGCTGTAAAAACAAGTGGCCATTCTTTAACGCTGCTCATTAATGATATACTTGATTTGGCAAAAGTAGATGCGGGTAAAATGACATTCGAGAAACAGCCTTTCGAAATACAAAAATCAATAAAGTCAGTAGTCCATTCGTTTGACCTGAAAATAAAAGAAAAGAATTTAAAATTTAGCAGTGAAT
Organism: Cytophaga sp.; assembly: GCA_043729555.1. Taxonomy (GTDB): domain Bacteria; phylum Bacteroidota; class Bacteroidia; order Cytophagales; family Cytophagaceae; genus Cytophaga. The sequence goes on along the minus strand of JAYTLG010000280.1, from coordinate 8,590 downwards.
ACGACAACGAAATTCCATCCGTATTAATAGGTGATTCAGTAAGATTAAATCAGATTGTATTAAATCTGATGGGTAATGCAATAAAGTTTACTCATAAAGGTGGAATTACACTAAGCGTTAAGATACAGAGCGAAGAGGCAGAAAAGATACTGCTGAAATTTACCGTTACCGATTCTGGAATTGGAATTTCGGATGACAAAATAAGTTCAGTATTCAATCTTTTTGAACAAGCAGAAATCAGTACATCAAATTCTTATGGTGGAACTGGATTGGGGCTATCAATTGTAAAACAATTAGTAGAAATTCAAGGTGGGAGTGTTAGTGTGACGAGTAAGAAGGGAGAAGGCTCCGCATTTAGTTTTATCCTTCCCTTTGGGAAAACGAATAGGGAAACAATAGATGAAATAGAAACGCTTAAATTGGATCCGAAAATCAAAACCCTACGCGTATTAGTAGCGGAAGATATTTCATTAAATCAATTACTAATAAAAATTCTGCTAAGCGATTTTGGATTTGAACATGAAGTAGTAGGTAATGGTAAAGTTGCAATAGAAAAGTTGCAAGCCAATACCTACGATATTATTTTGATGGATTTGCAGATGCCTGAAATGAATGGGTATGAAGCAACGGAATACATTCGAAATACAATGAAATCTAATATTCCAATCATTGCATTAACGGCAGATGTTACCACCGTTGATGTTGCCAAATGTAAAGAATTTGGAATGGATGATTATATTTCCAAACCCATTAATGAAAACCAATTGTACACTAAAATAGTGGAGTTAATAAAAAGAACAAGTATGCCATTGGAATATTAAATTTGTCAAAATGAATTTTTTTCACATAAACAGAGAAAATAAATCTGCCCGATGGATAATTAACATTGCAATGAGTTCGGCATATCTTTGGCTTTTTATTGTCTTCATACTAAGAAGGGTTTTTGTATATTTTAATGTTAATTCATTTATGCTTGGTATACTTCCTAGTTTCTTTGCAGGGGTTAGTATTTACCTTTCATTGTACCTTAAATTCAAATCAAAATTAATAGCTGCTTTTGTGACATTTGCTGTTTTATCCTTAACAGAAATTATTCAATTGTTTACGCCTCGAACATTTGACCCTTTAGACTTTATGGCTTCAATTATCGGCATTGGATGTGCCGACTTAATTCGTGCGTTAGTTGAAAAGAAATTGAAAAATCAGAAATAGCCTTGTTTAAATGGAGCATAATTCTATCTCTAAACTTTCGCCAGCGATAGAAAGTACCTTACGCTTGCGTAGTTTTTGTGTAGTAATTTCTAATACTTTTATTATTTTTATAGTGGACAGAAATTTTTCAAAAAAACACGTTTAACATGAGCAGATCAACAACTGACTTAAAAGAAATTATTAGACTGGGTGGCGGAATCAGTATCGATGCAACCATTAAATCTACCGCAGACCTGAAGGACATGGCGCGTCAAGCCAAGGCATCTGGGGCAAAGCTTGTCATAAGGAATGCTGGCATTAAATCGGCCGCCGACTTGAAAGACATTACCAGACAGGCACCAGGCAATGTGCTATTTGAAGTTTAAGCAACACGTCAGCGAAAAATATTCTTGAACAATGAATAAAACGGGAATAACATTATTAATTGTTCCAGGACTTGGTGATTCGGGAGAGCGCCATTGGCAGTCCTTTTGGTTAAAGAAATTTGACAATGCTGTAAAGCTTGTTCAAGACGAATGGGATGAACCACAACTTGAATCGTGGTTGAAAAAATTAAATGATACCCTCTTAAAACTAGACGGCCCTGTAATTTTAGTGGCGCATAGTCTTGCCGTTTCCTTAGTGCTTCATTGGACACAACGTTATAAGAATACGAATGTAAAAGGAGCGTTGCTGGTAGCCCCTGCCGATGTCGATTCTCCTGCGCATACGCCAGATGAGGTGAGAGGTTTTGCACCTATGCCATTGACAAGGCTTTTGTTTCCTTCCATTGTAGTTGCAAGCGAGAATGATACTTATCTGAGTTTCGATCGTGCCCACTATTTTGCCAAACAATGGGGCAGCGCTTTTATAAACATTGGTTTAAAAGGACACATAAACTCCGATTCCAACTTGGAGTTTTGGGAAGAAGGACAAGGTATTTTGCAAGACTTAATCAGTACAACGAAGGATTAATCTTTAACGCCAGTGTTCGATGTTGCTATTTATAAGGCGTCGTCAGTTGGCTAAAAGAGATAAATTTTTGACAGCGAACTATTAAAAACTATTTACTTACATTTGAAAAAAAAACAAACCTAAACATTACTAAACAATTTAATCTAAAGAATCATGGGACATGTGCTTTTAAGTTACGGTTGGATCGCAATCGTAATCATCGGTATTATTTTATATAAATACATACTTCGTTTTTTCTTCGGTGTTGTTATTGTTCCAGAAGATAAAGTTGGACTGGTTACGAAACAGTTTGTTTTGTTTGGAGCAAATAAAGAATTGCAAGATGGACGTATTATCGCAACCAATGGTGAAGCGGGTTTTCAATCTAGAACACTGGCTCCAGGATTGTATTTCTGGAAATGGGTATGGCAATTTGATGTCACCATGGAAAGTTTTACCATTATTCCAGAAGGTAAAATCGGTTTAATTATGGCGAAAGACGGAAGTGAAATTCCAACAGGAAACATTCTAGGACTGCGAGTGGAATGTGACAACTTTCAAGATGCAACAAAATTTTTATTAGGTGGAGGACAAAGAGGAAGACAAGCAACATACATCACAGCGGGTTCTTACAGAATCAACACCATGTTGTTTCAAGTTTCTGTAACGGACATGATTCGTATTCAAGAAAGCATGGTAGGCATAGTAACTACCTTAGATGGTATGCCTATTGAAGCTGGGCAGATCGCAGGTAAATTAGTAGAAGACCATAACAATTTTCAAGATTTCGATAAATTCATCGCTAATGGAGGTAATCGTGGACTGCAGCCTCAGGTAATTCTTGCTGGTTCATACAACTTAAATTATTGGGCGGTACAAATTGAAGAAATTCCAATGACGGAAATTTCTATCGGTTATGTTGGTGTTGTAATTTCATACATAGGCCAAGAAGGAAGTGACCTTACAGGTATTGATTTCAAACATGGCAACATCGTTGAAAAAGGATTCAAAGGGGTTTGGCTGCAGCCTTTAGGACCTGGTAAGTATCCTGTCAATAAATACATTATGAAAGTTGAACTCGTGCCAACCACTAACCTTGTACTCAATTGGGCTTCTGCTCGCAGTGAAGCGCACAACCTTGATAAGAATCTTTCAACCATTACGGTACGTTCAAAAGATGGTTTCCCTTTCAACTTAGACGTTGCTCAAATCATACATGTTCCTACCACTGAGGCTCCGAAAGTGATTGCGCGATTTGGGAATATGGTAAACTTAGTGTCGCAAGTATTGGAACCTACCATCGGAAATTATTTTCGTAACTCTGCGCAAGACAGTGATGTGATTGCATTCCTAAGTACGAGAAAAGAAAGACAAGAATCAGCGAAGGAGCACATCAAAAAAGTTTTGGATGAATACAATGTGAATGCCGTTGATACTTTGATAGGCGACATCGTACCTCCAGAATCGTTGATGAAAACGTTGACAGATCGTAAAATTGCAGAAGAACAAAAAGTAACCTACGACACGCAGAAAAAAGCGCAAGAAACCCGCCAAGGAATGGAGAAGGAAACGGCCATTGCAGATATGCAAAAGGATATTGTGAAAGCTCAACAAAGTGTAGAGATAGCGGAGCGAACTGCAAATGCAACCGTAAAGAAAGCGGAAGGTGATGCTACAGGAGTGAAGCTAGCCGTAGGTGCAGAGGCGGAAGCCACGAAATTACGTGCGTTTGCAGAAGCAGAAGCTACGAAAGCAAGGGCTCAAGCAGAATCTGAAGCGATTAAATTAAAAGCATCTGCGCAAGCAGAACAAATATCGTTAACGGGTAGTGCTGAAGCAGGCAAAATACTTGCAATCGGTAAATCTACAGCGGAAGCATACGAACTTGCTGTAAGTGCCCTAGGAGGTGAAAACTTTACGAGGTATAAAATCACGGAGGAGCTTGCGAAAGGACACATTAAATTAATACCTGATGTTTTAATTGGAGGTACCAACAGTAATGGAACTGCGATGGATGGCTTATTAGGGTTGAAGTTAATGGAGATGATGGATCCTAAGAAAAGTGAGGGCAAGAAGTAATGCCAATGTGATTTTTATAGTAAAAAAATTTCTTTGTCGCAGAGCCTTCGTGAATGAGGCTCTGCGGAAGGAATAAAGAAAGCATGAATAATGCTTCAAGAAGGAAATGTTAGTAGTATTGCGTAAGTATTTTTCACTTCAACTATTTTCTCTTATAACTCATTTTCAACATCCTCATGCTATTGGCAATACTGAAGACATAGTTGTCATAGGCTTTGTAACGACGGTTCTCGTGATTGATTCTGCAGCTATAAGCCATTTGTCTCATTACAATTGTTTTTTGAATAAGTTTCTTTTCTCCTTTTAAAAACTTTGCAGCGGAGAGGTAGTGCGAGGTTTGCGTATTTGCTATTTCTTCGTCATGATGGTAAAATACTACCAATGCTTCTTTGAAAGCATTCGTGCGCACAAATAACTCAGCCACCAACGTGTCTTTTGAATAGGGCAGAGGCACAGAAATACCTGTTTGTGTTTTTATATATTCCTTACTGGTCAATGTAAAGCCACTCGTTGCATTTCGTATCGCTTGTTGTCTCACTTTATTGTATTCATATTCTGTTTTATCTATTTGCGTTTTATAGCGATCAATTAAACTTGTTACGGAATCAATATCAGACGCGACGACACTCAGCTTTGGATACGTTTTAAGGTTCATGTCGCCTGCTCTGTGTGCATTCAATAACATTACTCTTTCTTTTAATAAGTGATAAGTCGAATTAAACAATTCTTCAGATCGCATGCTTAAACTATCCAATACACCATTGGCTTTGTTCAAGGTAAACAATAGACTGTCTCCTGTTGCTACTGTTTTTTTGTGCTGTACTAAATGTGTAGGAAAAGGAATGGTGTCGTTTTTCTTTCTAGATCCGGCCAGATGCTCTTCTAATTTTAACTGGCGTTCTTCAATCTTATTCGATTTTATTGCATTGGCTTCTGCTGTTTTGGCTAGTTTAGTAATGCCCCGAATTCCTTTTTTGTTGTACTGAATGGCAAGTCGTTCATTGTGGCTTAAGGCTTTGTTTAATGAGGCCAATAAACTTTTATGTTCGTCGCTTACTCGTTTACTGTTTTTTGAATGAAGAGCGGTATTGTCTCGTTTGAATAATGCCGCATACTTTATGACCGTATCTACATCTGATTTGTTAAAATTGCTTTTTATTTTGTTGAAGTGAAATAGTGAATTATGGTAATTAACCGTCTTTATTAAATTGTTTTTTGGATTGAAGAGTGCCGATTGGTCTGCCGCTATTTTTAATTGTATAGACTCGTTGGAACCAGCAAAGTCATACAGTTGAGCCATGTTCGGATAAGAAGAAGGATTATAGTCTCCTGAAACGCTTACCTCATTTTTTGCAAATGACGCTATACTCACCTTATCGTTGATCAACACCCCATTAATTAAGACAGGATAATGAGAATGAATAAATTGCGCTCCTGACTTAAATGAAAACCGGTTTGCTGGTTGGTGAATATATTTTGTTTTTTCATACAATAGAGGAATAGAGAAGGTCTTGTTTAAAAACTTTCGAATAACTCTTTTTTTCTTTTTAATGAAACCGTTGTCATAGGTTACATCAAACAAATACCAGTGCCCGTTGATACTAGCGGTGTTCCATGCGTGGTTGTCGTAGTAATAATGTATGTAAGGATCATTTGGATCTTCAAATGCATAGCCTTGAAGTTGTACGCATTTAATGCCTGACCGAAGGCATAGGTCTTGAAACAGCTTGGAGAGGCCAAAGCACAGTGCTTTTCTTCTGTACAAGATTTTACTTAATGAATAACTATTTACTTTAAATTTATATTTCTCGAAGGCTCTTAAATCATAGCGCATATAGCTCTTAATCCAATCGTATATCGCTACGGTTCTTGTACTGTCGTCAGGATATTGTTTCTTAAATTTATTTGCCAGACTTTCTACGCTTCGATGAAAAGGATTAGGGATTTGAGCATTACTTGACAATGCAATGAACAGTAGAAAAAATAAAATAAGGTGTTTCATGAATGCGTCAAAAATAAAATAAGAAATTAAAGAGGGTGTAAATGTACCAAAACTAGAGTGATAATGGATGTAGTTTTGATAGTATCATAAATTAGGAACTCTTAGCGATAGGCTCAAAAATAAGATATATAAGCTGTAAGTTTTTGCCAGCGACGAGATATGATCATTTGCTTTATGTGGAACTTTAGATGTCATTAACGATGAAAACTAAAAAACAAAAATTTGATATTGATTTTATTGGAGGACAAGGTGCTATAACAAAGGCTGAAGAAGAGGCATTGAGCGCTTATTTTAAACAACAAAAAAAGAGTGACAAGAAAACGCGTGCGTTGAGTAATAAGAACAATGGTAGGTAGGGGCTAAGTTGTTTTCAATGAAAAATATGAACGTAACTACATTTAGATGGTCTTCTAAACAAGATGCGCCGACCGTTGTCCGCCTAATGAGATTTTAGAAATATAGACATAAAAACAACTTTTTACTTTAGAAATATAGACATCATTTACTTTTTCCCTTTGAAAATGCGCATTGAATAGTGCTTTATATAGCACTATTCAATGCAATAATCTCTAAGTAGTATTAAAATTCTTCAAATAGTGCCGTTTAAAGCACTTTGTGTTGTGTTTAATAAGATAACTTCTATTTTTGTATAAAAAAGAGCCATATAATGCACTTTACTGAGTTAGTGAAAAGTATAAAAGAGCGAAGAGAAGTATTGCAGGTAACGCAAGAAACCTTGGCAGAACTATCGGGTGTTGGCTTAAGAACTTTAAAACAGTTTGAAAGTGGCAAAGGAAATCCGACTTTATTGACCCTACAAAAATTAGCCGATGTATTGGGCATGGAGCTTTGCTTACAACTTAAAAAGGTGCCTCGTAACACATGAGAAAAGCAATAATACTATACAAGGACGAAGAAGCAGGCGTGTTAACTCAACACGATGATGGTTCGTTTACGTTTCGTTACCACGATGCTTGGATGACAGATAGCAACAAGCCAGGTGTTAGTCTTACTTTGCCTAAAATCGATCAAGAATTTCATTCAACATTTTTGTTCCCTTTTTTTTACAACATGCTACCTGAAGGATCGAATAAACAAGTGGTATGTAAACACAATAGAATTGACCAAGACGATTATTTTGGATTGCTTATGACAACCGCAAAAAATGACAGCATCGGTGCTGTTAGCGTTGTCAAACTATAAATTCATGTGACTATAAAAACAAAAAATGATACCTGAAATAAAATATTGCCCCGGCACCTTAGCAGCAGGTTTTGACACCTACAGTAGAACCTGCTTGAACAGGGTGTTTCAGAGTAAGAAGGTGTATCATGTATTGCCTTACGATTCACCAGCATCCAATCCTGAAACCGATGAACTTTTTGAAGAAAACAGAAATCGCATGTCTATTTCAGGAGTACAGGAAAAGTTTTCTGTATTATTAGTTAAGAATAAGTTAAGGCTTATAAAGGAAGGTGAACGCGGAACGTATATTTTGAAACCAATTCCCGATGCTGGTAAAAATGCAGATCAAATGCCAGCTAACGAACACCTCACGATGCAAATTGCACGTCAGGTATATGGAATAGAAACGGCTGAAAATGCATTGATCTTTTTTAAAGATGGAACACCTGCTTACATAACCAAGCGCTTTGATGTAAATGAAGATGGTACAAAACGAGCGCAAGATGATTTTGCATCTTTGGCTGGAAGAACACCACAAACTCATGGTGAACATTATAAGTATGCAGGAAATTATTTAGCGTTGTTTCAATTAATGCAAACGCATTTACCTGCTTATAAATTAGAAGCACCGAAGCTGTTAAAAATACTTGTCTTTAATTATTTATTTTCAAATGGAGATGCACATTTAAAAAACTTTTCTTTGCTCGAAACTCCTATGGGAGATTACAGACTAAGTCCCGCATATGACTTGCTGAATAGTCGAATGCACATAGATGATAAAGATTTTGCATTGGAAGACGGACTATTGCCTAAAAATTTAGCGCAAGGGAAAACGAGTAAACAATTTTCACTACTTGCAGAGCATATAGGAGTCAGTGAAAAGATGTTTAAGGACATGATGTCTGTAATGTTATCACAGTCCGATAGCGTAGAAAAAATGGTAGCTGTTTCTTTTCTCAATGATACCCTGAAAAGAAATTATTGGCAGTCGTATCAAGGCCGTTTAAAACAATTGACGAAAGATTGATGAGTAGTGTCGCTACGATAAATGAATGGTTATAAAAAAATCCCGCTGAATTTTGTACTGCCCCCAAAAAGTTAGACACTATTTGGGGGCAGTTTTATGTTACGGAAAGTCAAGTATGATTATGAGTTTAAGCTTAGGTGTGTAAATGAGGT
>JAYTLG010000279.1:0-2023 GCA_043729555.1 Cytophaga sp. | reverse complement strand
ATTTAGGTTATCTGAAGTTTTTAATATTGGATGAAGCCGATGAAATGCTGAACATGGGTTTTGAGCCAGACATAGATCGTATTGTACGTGCGTGTAAGCCGAAGGTCCGCAAGTTGTTGTTTACTTCTACCTTACCTGCTGCAATCAAACAAATTGTACGTCAATACATGGGCAGCGATGTTGAAGAGATTCGGATCAAACCACAAGAATACATTAACAGAAATATTGACCACCAATATATAGCATATCAGTTCGGTTATAAATTAGAATATTTAAAAGCATTTTTAGTAAAGCATACCTCAGAACGGGGTATTGTATTTTGTCGTACACAGGCTGCTGCAAAGTTGCTTGGCCAGCAACTGGCCGGCTTTACCGTGGTTGCAGATTCGTTGTACGGAGATTTAAAACAGTTTGAACGCACAAAAGTGATGGCTGCGTTTAAAGACAAGCGAATACAAGTGCTTATCGCTACAGACATTGCAGCGCGGGGTATTGATGTGCAGGACTTGAATTACGTGATTCATTATCACCTGCCGGATAACGAAGCGCAGTATGTAAACCGAAGCGGTCGTACAGGTCGTGCAGGCAAAAAAGGCATTTCCATTTGTATGCTGCAAGAGGATGAAGTGTATCAAAAAGATGATTTTGAAGATACGTTGCGCATTAAGTTTACATCGATAAAATTAGATGTTGTACTTGATAAAAGTGAATCGCGTCCGGTTACATTAACTATTAATGTTGGCACACGTCACGAGCAGAATGCCGATACACTGAAAGAATTTTTAATCCTGCAATCGGGAGTGAAAGAAGAAGCAATCAGCCACATATTGGTTTACAGAGCGCATGCTACGTTTGAAATTGAATCTAAATATCAGAATCAGCTGATCAATAACATTCATCACACAAAGCATTTTCATCAGCGAATAGTAATTGAAGAAGGTTCGAAGTAATATGTGTTATGTTTTAAGAGTGATTTAAAGTTTAGCCTGTAACGTGTGTCACTCAAGTAGAGTGCGAAAATATAATTAACAGACGACTACACTAACACTCTAAACTATACACTTACTAAAACTTAAAACGTACTATTTATAACCCACGTTGATCACCAGTACTTCACTCAATTTTGTTGTATAATTTTGTGATTTATTGTCACAACGCAGTTTCCATGTTTTGTTATCAAAGCCTTGTATGGCATGGCGTAGGGTGTGGCGTCCCATTTTATTATTAAGTTTATCGATTGTCTCTTCTAAGGTATTCCATTTTTTGTTTTGAATGGACTCAAACATGTTAAGTTGAACGGATTCTTCAGGTATAATGTCCATCACAACTACGCCACATTTTTTATACGAATTTCCGGGTTTGAAAATTCTTGCTAAGCCATCTATTGCATATCTAATAAGTATAGCGCTGTTGTTGGTTGGTTCAGGAAGTTTAATGAAAATACCAAAATACAATTGTCCAACTTCTTCTTTAAATCTATTTTTAGATAATGTTATATGCATGCTGCTAGCCAATGTACCTTGGACACGCAGTTTCTCGGCACAACTAGACGCATGGCTTGCTACAGCTTCTTGAATCACAGCAAGCTTCGTTTGTTGGCTGCCAAAAGACCGTGAAGTGCAAATTGATTTTTTATCTTCCACCTCATCCATTTCAATAGATGGAATGCCTTTAAGTTCGCGTTGTGTACGCAAACCTAGAATAGAGAAATTTTTACGAACCCATTCTTCTGGTTGGTTCACAAATTGTTCTATGGTGGTAATAGAATTATTTTCCAACTTTTTAGCATGCTGTCGGCCAATTCCCCATACATCATCTAGTGTAGATTTATCCCAAAAGTCGGATATCGTATCCGGATAAATTACACAGACACCACCTGTTTTTTTCGAAAGTTTGTTTGCAAGTTTTGCTAAGGTCTTGGTTGGTGCAATACCTACGCCTACTGGGATCCCTGTATATTGCTTCACCGTATTTCGGAGTTTGTGGCCTAGGGTTTCTAAATCTGTAAAGCTTTTATCGAGAT
>JAYTLG010000278.1:0-4668 GCA_043729555.1 Cytophaga sp. | reverse complement strand
TTGCAAATAATCGCGATCAAGATGTGTGTATATTTCGGTTGTGGTAATAGATTCGTGCCCCAACATGTCTTGTACAGCCCTCAAATCTGCCCCACCCTCAATTAAATGGGTAGCGAACGAATGTCGGAAGGTATGCGGACTAACCGTTTTATTCAAACCTATTTTTTTAACCAAGTTTTTAATAATGGTAAATACCATCACACGCGTTAATTTATTCCCTCTACGATTTAAAAAAACAAAATTCTCAGCACCTTTTTGAACAGCTATATGACAGCGCACCTCATTTTTATAAATCGAAATAAATTTTCGAGCATCACGACCAATAGGCACAAGTCGTTCTTTATTTCCTTTTCCCAATATTTTTACAAACCCATCGTCAAAAAACAAATTAGAATTTTTCAGTTCTACCAACTCCGTTACACGTAAGCCACAACTGTAAAGGGTTTCAAGCATTGCTCGATTGCGTGCACCTTCGGGTGTAGACAAATCAATTGCTTGTAAAATTTGTTCAATTTCAGGGAATGATAAGGTATCGGGTAATTTGCGCCCTAATTTGGGACTGTCAATCAATGCAGATGGATCTTCATCACGAATTTCTTCCATCAATAAAAACCGGAAAAAAGACTTTATACCGGACAAAATCCGCGCCTGCGAATAAGCAGACATCCCCAATTCGGTAATGTATTCTAAAAACAACTGAATATGCTTCCCCTTTACTTGCATTGGACCGATGGAAGGTTCTGTCAATTCAAGATATTGCATAAATTTAACAATATCGTGCTCATATGCTTCAACCGAATTACCCGATAAAGAGCGTTCAATTTTCAAATAATCTCTAAACTGACGAATGAGGATTTTCCAATTCATTCTGTAAGTTAAGTGAATCTGTCCATCATACAAAAAATATAATTTGACATGTTGTTCGCTAACACACAAGTGTAAAGTTTAAAGTGTATAGTGTAATTGTTTCTTACAATCCGATATAATGAAAGTAAAACAGTTGTTTTACTTTACACTTTGAACTTTACACTCTAAACTTATTATATTTGCTTTATGAAGATACTCATACTCAACGGACCTAATTTAAATTTGCTTGGTAAACGCGAACCAGGCATTTATGGTGCAGCTTCTGCTGAAGATGTTTTTAAAGAACTTCAACAAAAGAACCCTACTGTTACCTTCACCTATTTCCAATCAAATGTGGAAGGTGAATTGGTGAACAAATTGCACGAAGTTGGATTTGAATACGATGGTATTGTATTCAATGCAGGCGCATACACACACACATCCATTGCGATTGCAGATGCAGTTGCTGGAATTAAAACACCAGTCATTGAAGTACACATTTCGAATGTGTATGCACGCGAAGAATATCGCCATAAAAGTTTAATGGCTAAAAATTGCATGGGCATCATTACTGGATTTGGAGCGAATGGCTATGCCCTAGCCGTGCAACATTTATTAAGCTTATAAAACATGTTAAACTTCTATCCTGGACCTTCCAAACTATATGTTGGTATTGACCTTCATATACAGGAAGCTATTGCCTCAGGAATACTAAGCATGAATCACAGAAGCAGTGATTTCATGGCTTTGTATAAACAGGTGCAAGAAGGGTTTGAATCGTTTTACGACTTACCAAATGGCTATTCCGTTTATTTCACTTCTTCCGCAACGGAGTGCTGGTCTGTATTAGCAGATTCTTTTTCCAACCGTTCATTCTTACACATCTATAATGGTTCGTTTGGAAAAAAATGGATGGAGGTTTCACAACAATTAAATATTGAACACGATTCTATTGTTTTTGATATCCATAACGAATTATCAACTGCAGAAATAAACACGACGACAACACCAGAAATTGTTTGCACAACACTAGTAGAAACGTCGAACGGTACATTTTTATCAAATGCTGTTCAAGCTTCTGTTCGTGAATTATTTCCCGATAGTTTGATTGCTGTTGACGCCACATCGGCATTAGCGGGCATTTCCGTTAAATGGGAACATGCAGATATTTGGTTTGCATCTGTACAAAAATGTTTTGGTCTACCATCTGGATTAGGAATACTTATCTTATCTCCACAGGCGCAACATACCATCGAACATAGAAGCAATGACAAACATTTCAATTCGTTAAAACGAATTGTAGAAAACGGTTCGGCTTTTCAAACAACACATACACCCAATATTTTAGGTATTTATTTATTATCTGAACGCTTAAAAGAAATAAACAACAGTGATTTTTTAAAACTGAAAGAGCGTATGAATTATTTATATGCGCATTATTCCTCGCACGCAGCACTACAGCCATTGATTATTGAACAACAGGTGCAATCCCCAACCGTATTGGCTTTAAAAGGTGACGAGGAATACATTCAACAAATAAAAAAAACGTTGAAAGCACAGAATATTATTATCGGAAATGGCTATGGTATCTGGAAAGAAAATACGATTCGTATTGCAAACTTCCCTGCACATAGTGACGAAGATTTTAAAAAGTTGCTATTAGCAATTTAACATTCTCTTTTTAACCGCAAAGTGCGCAAAGAATAAGGCGCAAAGAACGCTATATGTGATATATTATTAGATAGTGGTTGGTCGAAAAGACACAACCACGGCTAAAAGCACCTGATAACTAAAATATTTTTTTTCAACCTTTGCGAAACCTTAGCGTTCCTTGCGGTTAAAGTCCTACAGATGCAAATAGAAATCCTTCAATGCGTATACAAACTGATCGGTATAGCTATTGTCTGCATTACGAATAATAAAATGTATTTCGTCATCAACTAGATGATGTACATCTTTTCTAACATGCAATATGTATCGAATCAATTTTGTTTCATTGTCGTACATGCTCAAGAAACGTTTCGCGCTCAATCCCACCGCTGCCGCTGCTTTTAAAAAATGCTCTTCTTCGTAGATGCTAATCAACATATACGCATCACCTTCTTTTGCAAGCATAAAAAAAGTTACCTGCATCAATTCATCAACCAGCAAATGCGACTGATGCAATGCCATATCTTTGGATGTATTTCCCGACTTTAAGGACTTCGTAAAGAACGGCGGATTACACATAATCAAGTCGTACTGTTGCGTCGTAAATTTGAAATAATCTTGAATGGATGTTTCGTGGAGTTTCAAACGATCGTTCCACGGACTGCTATAAAAATTATCCATTGTTTGCTGAGCTGCTTCTGCATTCATCTCTACTGCATCAATACCAGCCGTTGATCGTTGCGCCAACATAAGTGATAACAAACCTGTTCCGGCACCAATATCAAGAATGGTTCTCACTGTTTCTTTAATCGGTATGGTTGCACCAAATACACAGGAATCGGTGCACACCTTCATTGCCGTTTTATCCTGCTTTACTAAAAATTGTTTAAACTGAAACCAATCGTTTGCCATAAAAAAATTACTTAACGCGACAAATGATCTTTATTCAATAAACCATTTTCTGTTTCGTAACCAAAATCAATTAAATGTTTCGAACCATCGGCAGCTTCTGTAGCTAGCACATCGCAACGTTCGTTCTCTTTATTCCCTGCATGCCCTTTCACCCATTGAAAACGTATCTTATGTTTGCTTGCAACATATAAATAACGTCTCCACAAGTCTTCATTTTTTTTATCTTTAAAATTCTTTTTTACCCAACCCAATAACCAACCTTTTTCTACCGAATCGATTACATATTTCGAATCTGAATAAATCAATACTTCATGACCTGGTTCCTTCAATGCTTCTAAACCTGAAATAACAGCGAGCAATTCCATTCGGTTATTCGTCGTGATCCGATACGCTTCACTGATTTCTTTTCGATGTTGTTTAAATAAAAGCACAACACCAAAGCCTCCAGGACCCGGATTGCCGCGTGAAGAACCATCTGTATAAAGCGTAATCATGTATAAGCTATCTAAATTTTATTTTACTTCTTCGTTCTTTTCAAACAGTCGTGTTATTTTATCGGAATAAACTGATGCTACTGCAACAATAGCAGATAGTACCAACAACCAGGAAACTCTAGCTTGCAAACGATCATATATATTACCCAATGCCGCTGTAAATAATGCATTCCAATAGATACAAACAACTAAAAAGACAATTAGGATTTTTAATTGCGTATTTATTTTTCCTATAAACCAGAGATACCATATTGAACACATCGAAATTAATAATGTGATATAATTGACAATATTAAGCGCGTCAAAATTCAATCTAGAGGTATTCTGAACCGACGACAGAAACGCTGGCAATTCGACTGGCAAATGAGCTTGAATTGGCCAATACGGAGGCGAATCCTTTCCATAGACTGCTAAACCAGCTCCAAGATTAATTTGAAAAAGTTGAATAAATGAATCTCTTATCCCATAATACGCAAACTGAACCATATATCTAGGAGTTGTCAATACATCTTTAACAATGGGCTTTAATAGTTCATTGTGCAAATAGCCCCATTTTTGTTCAAAAGTTGGATTCAATAACGATTGCTTTTCAAAATAATGCAGCGCTATTTGATTTGGTGCGCTAGCATCATTCCAAAGAAATTCAGCCGTTGAATTAGGTAAGTTATCTTTATATTCACACAATAAATTTACGTTTTCTGGACATTTTTCTTCCAAATACTTTTTCATGATTCCTGTTTCACAAAGTCGTGCTGATAAAAACACA
>JAYTLG010000277.1:0-4145 GCA_043729555.1 Cytophaga sp. | reverse complement strand
GACCCCAATGCAGCGGTGTATTGGTTGGCACGTATGATTGAAGGGGGCGAAGAAGTGGAGTTTATTGCACGTCGCTTATTGATATTGGCGTCTGAAGATATTGGCAATGCCAACCCCACGGCATTGGTGATGGCGACGACCGCCTTTGATGCGGTACGTTTTATTGGCTGGCCCGAGTCGCGCATTATTTTATCGCAGGTGACAACCTATTTGGCTTCGTCGCCCAAGAGCAATGCCTCCTACATGGCAATTAACGAAGCACAGCAATTGGTGCGCTCAATGGGCGACTTGCCCGTACCTATTCATTTGCGCAATGCACCAACCAAGTTGATGAAGCAACTGGATTACGGCAAAGAATATAAATACGCACATTCCTTCGATAATAATTTTGTGGAACAAGAATATATGCCCGATCGCTTAACCGGCAAAAAAATATTTGAACCCGGCAACAATGCCCGCGAGCACGAGCTACGTGTGTTTTTACAGAAGAGATGGAAAGAGAAGTACCGGTATTAAGAAGTACGGAGTATTAAGTATAAAGTACTAAGTATAAAAAATAACTGCTACGCCGTTGCGGAGAACACAACGTTTTTTTTCGCTCTACCCAAGTGGAGAACGTGAACGGATGATTAACAGTTTTAAATTGGTCTATTGAATCATTTCTTGTCTAAGTACTTAGTACTTTATACTTAATACTTTGTACTTTTTTTGTATCTTTACCCTACAAGGTAACCGTCACCCTTTCCAAAAAAATATCTTTTGAAACGCATATTTTTAATCGTTTTAGTGCTGTTGATGCAGCTGTCTGTTTACGCTCAGAAGAATCCTCGGAGCGCGGAATACCATTACCTAGGCGTTCAGATGATTGGGTCGTATTTTTTTGGCGATGTAGCTACCAACCTTAAAACCGTACGCGGTGGTATAGGCTTGCAATATTTATACAAATTAACACCCAATGCATCGTTTACCACAAGCGTAAATTATATACGTTTAGTCGCCGACGACTACTTGGCTTCGAATGTTAAAAAGAATACATCCAATGCTTATATCCGAAATTTACACATGCGCAACGATGTAATTGAGTTTTCAATGAGTGCGCGTTACGAGATTTTTCCTTGCAACGATTATTTTAGCAGACGCAAAGACATGAACTTTTACGGTACCATGGGTTTGGGTGTCTTGTATACCAACCCACAAGCCAAAGATTCAACAGGGCAGTGGCGCAATTTACAATCCATTCATACTGAAAATAAATCATATGGTTCCTTTACAGGATTTATACCCGTGGCCACTGGTATGCAATATAAAATCAACACCCACATGGATTTGGAGTTTGAATTGGGTTACCGATTTACATTTACCGATTATTTAGACGATGCCCATGGCACCTATGTAGATCCTGCAACCTTACAAACCGATGAAGCGAAATACTTTTCAAACCGTTCTGCCGAGGCAACGGATGTGTACACAGGCAATCAACGCGATTTGGATTACATACAAAACGATTTGGGTTATCCCATTTTGACCACGCCCGATGGCTACTCCTACGTTTCGTCTACAGCACCCGGACAAGCAAGAGGAACCCGTTTTGGCCTAGATGGGTATTTTGTAGCTATGATACGTTTGGTCTATATAATCCCCAGATAAAGCAGAAGTTACCCACGAAATTGAGGTAAATTATCAATTAAACAGCCATCGGCTTTTTTTACCCCTAAAAAATGATATTTTTGTAGTACTTAATCCTTTTAGCTATAAAAAAATGAGCGTTCTAGTTAATAAAAATTCAAAAGTCATCGTACAAGGTTTTACCGGTACGGAAGGAAGTTTCCATGCACAACAAATGATTGAGTATGGAACAAATGTTGTTGGTGGTGTGACTCCAGGAAAAGGCGGTACTTCTCACTTAGATAAACCAGTATTCAATACAGTTGCCGATGCAGTTGCTAAAACAGGTGCAGACGTTTCTATCATCTTTGTTCCACCAGCTTTTGCTGCGGATGCAATTATGGAAGCAGCAGACGCAGGTATTAAAGTTATTATTTGTATCACAGAAGGTATCCCTGTAAGTGATATGATTGGTGCTAAAGCATATGTTACAGCACGTAAAGTAACCTTGATTGGGCCAAACTGTCCGGGTGTTATTACACCAGACGAAGCAAAAGTTGGTATCATGCCAGGTTTCATTTTCAAAAAAGGTAGAATAGGTATTGTATCTAAATCAGGTACATTAACCTACGAAGCAGCCGATCAAATTGTGAAAGCAGGTTTCGGTATCTCTACTGCCATTGGTATTGGTGGTGACCCAATCATTGGTACTACTACAAAAGAAGCAGTTGAATTATTAATGAACGATCCTGAAACGGATGGTATCATTATGATCGGTGAAATTGGTGGTCAATTGGAAGGTGATGCAGCGAAGTGGATCAAAGCACATGGCACAAAACCGGTAGTTGGTTTCATTGCAGGACAAACAGCTCCTCCGGGACGTCGTATGGGTCACGCAGGTGCAATTGTTGGTGGTGCAGACGATACAGCAGCAGCTAAGATGAAAATCATGGCAGAGTGTGGTATCTTCGTGGTACAATCTCCAGCAGACATTGGCGAAACAATGGCTAAGGTTATGAAAAAAGAATTGGTTTAGTTACCAGTTTAAAAATATAAATTGAAAAACCTCGATGCGAATGTGTCGAGGTTTTATTTTGTTTTAAACATCGTTTGTTTATTCGGAGAAAGGTTGAGATATTTGGTTATCAACTAGTTAGTGGCAAGCGTAACGAACTTCACAGGAATGACAAAAAACATATAATTGCTCTGACATATTTAGGAAGAAAAAAATAGATAGATCTAATGATTGTTTGGAAAAAAAGGGAAATATCGACAATAGTATGGACTTCAATCCTTGCAAATGCAATGAGCTTTTTTGGCTTTGTCTATGAAGAAATTGATTTCGTTCCTAATTATTTTACAAGTTCACCAGCAGAAGCAAAAATGAGTTGGAGTGAATTTCATAGCTTGACTACTCCTGCATACTACCATATCCTTCCTTCAATTATAGCAATTATGTGTGTAGTGGCACTTTGGTTTTATAAACGAAATCTTACAGACAACCAAATTAGAAAACTGAAAATAGCAAGTTTGTCAACACTACTAGTAAATATTTTGACAGGAATTGCAGTAACTCAAATAAATAATAAACTATATTTTGGCGAACCTATTGGTGATTCCGAAACTATAAAAACTTTTGCAACTATTTGGGGGATTTTAAATTTTCTTCGACTATCATTTGTTGCAATTAGCACAATGGCTTTTTTAAAATTCTTTAGCATAAACATAGAAACTGTTGAATGATTTGCCTAATGATGAGAATGCCAGTCTACTAACAGGGTTTGCCATAATGGGGACGAAAGAGAAAGATAATCCTAATCGATTTAAAAGTGATTTGCTTGAACAACTGAAGAAAGATTAGAACATTACGAAAACGCAAAAAAGAGGCAACTTAAACGTCAGGAAAATGAGATTTTATACAAACAATATACAATAATTAAATAGAACTAAAAAGACTTTTTTACCGCTGTTGGCGATCACAACTTCTAACCCTACCACGTCTCAACCCGCTGTTGTGCCAACGGCCGACAGCCCATTAATCTCAACGTGAAGTTTGAATATTAGATAGCAAAGAGTATTATTAAAAAAATATAAAAAAGTAAATTTATGCTTGATAATATTGAAGATTTAGATGGTGAAAATATTAGAAGGAAAAACGACAAAAAAATATCAAAGCATTATGATATCTTGATAAATGATAATAAAATTAAGATAGTTAAATTTTTAATTAAGGATAAAAAGCATCTTGATATACAAGGGAAGATTATTCGACTTATCTCAAAATACAATATCAATGTTGCAGACAGAAAAAATGTCAGAATAAAAATCAATTACAATAATAAGTCGATTGATATAATTGGTGATTGGTGTGTTGCATCATGGGGATTGGGACAGTATATTGTCGATTATTGGATATTAGAGATTAATGAAATTTAATCCATTTATTCGGAAGTTGTAATTAAAGTAGCCAAAAGAAAAGGAATTGTAATTCGGGTGCATTTGGCTATTGTTCGTTGGCGCAACAGCGGGTTGAGTGGTGG
>JAYTLG010000276.1:0-3172 GCA_043729555.1 Cytophaga sp. | reverse complement strand
GACAAAACCGTATAACCAATCATTTTCTCAGACTTATTATACGATTCACTTCTTACCAAGCCAACTCCGACGGCATACCACTCCACAACAGAAAATTCATACTTAATTGGTATTCCCGCAACGACATTCGTCGTTTTAAACTTAGATGTCAATTTATAACACTCATATGTTCCTGCAGGTACAGTAATAGATTCCTTTGCCAACACTTTTCGTTCCGAAGAAACAACCGTTAGTTTACTAAAAAGTGTTGTACCACTATAAATTTCGGCATTCAAAATCCCATCCGGCAAACTTTGTCCAATAGTCAATGATTTGGGAATCGATAAATCAGTCCCGCTCATTTTCATTGTCATATCTTTGAATTGTTGCTGTTGTTCACTCGAAAAAAAAGATTTCATATCAATCAGTATGTCGCCATTTGAGCACGTAACATCAAAATCTGTTGTCGTTAATTGTTTATCCTTTTCATCAAACACGGTACTATTTACCGTGGCGCTGTAATTTTTACCTACAGTAGAAATACTTTTTATTAGATTAACAGAGTGTCCCGTGGGCTTTCCTTTCTCGTTGAAGTTCGACAATTCCCAAGTCGCTCCCGATTTTAATGTATAAAATCCTTCATCACAATTTTGTGCATGAACAAAAGTGTTTAGCGCCAAAAAAATACTTGCAAAAACAATTAATTTATTTTTCATCTTTCAACAATTTGATTGAATATAATTTATGCTCTAAAATAGCTATTCCCATTGAGAATAAAAACACAACACTCTTATTTAAAAACAATTACAACTATTAAACTACCCTCAAAAATACATAATAAAAAGCTCCCCGAATTTCGGAGAGCTTTTTATTATGAGTTGAAGTAAATTACTTCTTATAGATTTTGAATGTTTGATTGTCGCAGTTTAAATAGTAAACACCTGCTGGAGAATCTGTAATATCAATTTCAGTACCTTTAGACTTTCTGATTACGTTACCAAATGCATCTTGCAATTCGTATTCAACGGGTCTAGACAATGTAATTTTATCTGTCACACGTTTCGGATAAAACGTTACAGGCGCTAAAGTAGATGTAAATTCAACAGTAGAAGAATATTTAATTTGACCATCTACTTCCAAATATTTAATTCTGTATTGATTGATACCAGAATTGTGCATGCTTTCAACTTCATACGTATTCATTAAAGCTTGGCCTTTACCATTCATTTCTTTAACGATAACCCATGTGTTGTATCTCATTTGCTCAACAAAGATTTTACCTTTAGGGCGCTCACCTTTTGTTGTCCAAGTGATTTTATCATTATCTACAGCAAAAGAACTGATAGAGAAAGCACTTGTAGCTTGAATAACTTGAGGATTCAACACCTTAGGCTTACAGTCACTTTTATGTGTAATCTTCACTGTTACTGGATCACCTATTTTCATAAATGACAAATCTATTTCAAAGGCACTACTTGCAACATTGTACTCTTTTTTTACTTCGTTTACATAAACGTCGTTTGTACAATAATCACGCATATTGCCTGCAAAAGGGTTTTGAACATATAAATTCTTACCCTGATATACACCTGAAATTGTCAAAATTTCAGCTTGTGAAGCAATAGAACCAAGCAGCAAAGCGCTGATTAATACTAATTTACTTACCATTTTACTCTGTCCCATTTTCCTTTGAAGGATTAGTTTTGTAAAAAATTAAATTGACCTCAACAAAGATTGTCAAATAATCCCTTATTTACAAGTACTAAAAACAATAATTTGTAAAGATTATGCACATTTTAAATTCCACCTATAGAAGATTACTTTTTTTTGGTGAAACTTTAATTATAGGCTAACTTGTATCAAATTAATTCCATTCAACATATGCGCATTCGCTTTCTAATAAGCCTTTTGTTAATGAGCTCGATAAGCCTAAGTTTAAAGGCCAATCAACTTATAGTACCTATGGATGATTCCCAAAAGAACCATTTAAAGGCTTATGGAGTAGCATATTGGGTATTAACAAAAGACAATACCGTTGATTGGTTATTAAACTATCGAGGGGGTAGTTTTGCTTTTAAATATACTACTTCATTTGTAAATGAATTGGTCATCCGTGGTGTATCATACGAAATCATTTCCGATGCTGACTATGCTGTAATTCAAAGTTTTATAGCTAAGCCTGAGATAAATATGGATGTAGTAAAATTGGAGAAATTCCCTAAAATTGCTGTATACTCCCCAAAAACAAAACTGCCTTGGGATGATGCTGTAACCATGGTATTGGCCTATTCTGAAATCCCCTACACGGTAATTTATGACGATGAAATTATAGGTAGCGAACTACCGAAGTACGATTGGCTACACTTACACCACGAAGACTTTACAGGCCAATACGGTAAGTTTTACGCCATGTATCGCAATCAACCTTGGTATCAACAGCAGCAGCGTGAATATGAGGCTTCGGCAAAACGATTGGGCTTTAATAAAGTATCTGAAATGAAATTGGCGGTTGTAAAAAAGATTCGCGACTTCTGTGCAGGGGGTGGTTACTTATTTGCCATGTGTTCGGCCACAGATACCTATGATATTGCCCTAGCAGCCGAAGGCATTGATATCTGTGAAGCTATGTACGACGGTGACCCTGCAACACCCAATGCGAATAGCAAATTAGATTTCACAAAAACATTCGCTTTTCAAAATTTCAAATTGAAAACAGATCCTTACGAATACGAATATTCAAACATTGATAACAATCCTCCAGACCGTGGTTTAACTGAAAACAACGATTACTTTACCTTATTTGATTTTTCTGCAAAATGGGATGTTGTACCAACTATGTTAACGCAGTGTCATACACGTACGCTACACGGATTCATGGGACAAACTACCGGCTTTAAGAAAAGTTTAATTAAACCTGAAGTAACCATCTTAGGTGAAAACAAAGAAATTAGTGAAGCAAAATTCATACATGGATCGTATGGTAAAGGCACGTGGACATTCTATGGCGGACATGACCCAGAAGATTACCAGCACTTTGTTGGCGAAGATCCAACAGATTTAAATTTACACCCCAACTCCCCTGGCTTCAGACTTATTTTGAACAATATCTTATTCCCAGCAGCAAAGAAAAAGAAACAAAAGACGTAGGAAAATACTTTTTTGGGAAACACTTGGCTCCATTTAGCCATAAAAG
>JAYTLG010000275.1:0-3075 GCA_043729555.1 Cytophaga sp. | reverse complement strand
CTAGACTTTTGTTTTTACGGAGGTTTGTCGTTATTTTGCAATTCTTTAGAAACGTATAAAAATGGGTATTTTCAATAAAATCAATCAAAGATCTGGCCTTGTAGTCGGAACAATTGTAGTCGGTTTGCTATTATTCCTTTTAGGAGATGCTTTCACATCTAGCAATTCAATCTTTTCAAGCTTCAACAACAAAGTTGGCGAAATAGGCGGTAGCAATATTACCATCGAAGAATTTCAGAAAGCTGTCCAAAAAGCTGAAGTGCTGTATGGCGGTTCAAATAACAATGCAGGTATTGATGATCTTGCATGGAATCAGTTGGTATTTGACAATGTAAACAAAGTGGTTTACGATAAAGCAGGCATTGAAATTTCGGAAGAAGAAAAACTTGATTTATTTGAAGGCGAACACATGTCTGAAGTTTTCAAACAACAATTTGGATCGGCTGAGGGCTTGAAACAACAGTTAAAGGCTATTGAAGGCGATCAAGTTAGCCCTGAACAGCGCGCTAATTTCAAAGTTGGTTTCAGTGCCATGAAAGAATACGTTGTGAATGAAAGACTGCGTAGCAAATACGAAACATTAATTAAAAAATCAGAATACGTTACAAAAGCAGAAGCTACACGTTACTATCATAGTTTAAATGATAAAGCAGAAGCTGAATATGTATATGTGCCTTATTTTTCTGTTAAAGATACAATCAATGTTACAGATGAAATGATTGCTGCTTATATCAAAGCACATTCAAAAGAATATCAAGTAGAAGCGGGTGTTTCTATTCAGTTTGCAGTATTTAACAACACACCTTCTACTACAGATAGTGCCTATGTTAAAGAAGATTTAAAAGCACTTAAAGCAGAATTTGTAAACGCTAAACACGACTCTGCATTTATTCGTTCTAACTCAGATGCGCCTGTAGACCCGGCATATATGCCAATAAGCCAATTGCCAGAAGCTATGGCTCAAATGGTTGGTTCATTACAAATTGACAGTGTGTATGGTCCATTTGTTCAAAGCTCTGGATTTACATTAACAAAAGTTTTAAAAATTGAAAGCGATACAAATGTAGTTGCAAAAGCGAGCCACATTTTATTCCGTACAAATGAAACAGATCCTGCAGAGAAAAAAGCAGAGGCGAAAAAACAAGCACAACAAATTTTAGCTGAAATTAAAAATGGCGCTAGTTTCGAAAAAATGGCTGCTCAATATGGTGGCGATGGTACTGCTGCAAACGGCGGTAGCCTTGGTTGGTTTGGTAAAGGACAAATGGTTAAGCCATTCGAAAATGCAATTTTCGGCGCTTCAAATGCAGGCTTGTTGCCAAACATTATTGAAACACAATTTGGTTATCACATCATTCGTGTAGATGTAGCTAAAACAGGTAAAAAATTCTTGCTTGCTACGGTTCAAAAAAATGTTGAAGCGTTAGACGTTACAATTGATTCTATTTATAGAGCAGCGGATGCATTTGCTGCGCTTGTTTCAAAATCTGAATCAGATTCTGCACTTGCTACATTTAAGAAAGAATTGTTGAAATTCCCTTCAGGTGTTGCAACAAATGAGCAACTAAATGTAGATGGTGCTGCTAAAGGTATTACAGGCATCGCTGAAGCGAGGGAAATTGTTAAATGGTTATACAACTCAGACAGAGATGTAAACGAAGTTTCTGATGTGTTCAATGTAGAGAATAAGCAAGTTGTAGTTCTTATTACAAGAATACGCGAAAAGGGATTGGCTTCTGTTGAAGATGTTAGAGATCAAGTAAAACCTAAACTTGAGATTGAAGGAAAAGCAAAATTAATTGCTGCTAAATTAAAGGCTACAGGCCCCGATTTTGCTGCAATTGCTAAAGCCTATGGTGTAGATGCTCTTACTGGAAAAGCAACAGATGTCTTGATTTCGACAGGTATGATTACAGGCGTTGGTTATGAGCCAGAAGCTGTGGGTACATTATTTGGTTTGGCAAAAGATAAAATATCTGCAGTTATCACAGGTGACAATGGTGTTATCATCCTTAAAAATTTAAATGTTGTTAAATCTGAAGTTGCTGATTACTCTCAATTTGTTGGTCAATTACAACAACAACGCAACAACCGCATTGCATATGGTGTTGTAGAAGCTGCTATCAAGAAAACAACTGAAGTTGTTGATATGCGTTATAAATTCTAATCTGTTTCATTAAGATATAAAAAGAGAGTCATGCCTTCGGGTGTGACTCTCTTTTTTTTATCCTAAAATGAAATTGTATATTGAAATGTAAACAGTAAAACTTTTATTATGTCAATACCGTCCCAATACGACATCCACTTTCAACAGCAATTAGCAAAGTTGAATACGGCACAACTTCAAGCCGTTCATACCACCGAAGGTCCTGTATTGGTTATCGCAGGCCCCGGGACTGGAAAGACACAAATATTGTCGGCACGTATAGGGCACATTTTGGCATCGGAAGATTTGCAGGTGCAGCCACACAACATTCTTTGCCTCACGTTTACAGAAGCAGGCACTGTGGCCATGCGCAAACGTTTGTTGGACTTCATTGGTCCCGAAGCTTACCGTGTGCATGTGCATACCTTTCATGGATTTTGCAATCAAGTTATACAAGAGAACTTGGATTATTTTGGCGTGCGCAATTTGCAACCCATATCTGAATTGGAAACGATTGAATTGTACCAAAAATTGATTGATAATTTCGATTCGAAAAGTAAATTAAAACGCTTTAAAGGGGATATCTATTACGATCAGATTGGCTTGAAAGAATTGTTCAAGAACATGAAAAGCGAAGGCTGGACCGAAGCCAATATGTATTGCTTGATTGATCAATATGTCGAAGAATTAAAAGACGATCCCGAACACCAATACAAACGCAAGTCGGGCAACAATAAGCCGGGCGATTTAAAAGCGAGCTATCAAATTGAAGTTGATAAAATGGCAAAGCTGAAAGCTGCAATTGCAGAGTTCGCTAATTTTAATGCCGCCATGGGCGATATACGGAGGTACGATTACAACGATATGATTTTGTGGGTGCTTAAAGCATTTAAAGAAAATAATTTATTGTTGCGAAATTATCAAGAACG